>CAZBYA010000007.1:0-68838 GCA_964496175.1 uncultured Gaiellales bacterium
CGAAGTAGCGGTCCTCGTCGAAGACGCCGTAGTTCGGCAGGTAGCGCTTGCGGTACACGCAGCGCGTCTCGCCGTGCGCGAGCACGTAGCAGGCGTTGTAGAGGTCGGCGTCGAGGTGCGGTGCGCCGACGAGCGCCGTGATCCCGCGGGTCGCCTTCGCCACCCGCTCGACGGCGCGGTGCGCCGCGCGCACGAATCCGGGGCGCAGCAGCAGGTCCTCCGGCGGGTACCCCGTGACGACGAGCTCGGGGAAGAGGACGAGGTCGGCGCCGGTGTCGCGCGCCCGCTCGAGCCACTCGACGACCCGGTCGGCGTTGCCGTCGACGTCGCCGACGACGCTATTGATCTGGGCGAGCGCGAGTCTCATCGTCGGTTTTCGACTCCCGGGCGAAAACGCTAGCACGGCGCCCTTCGAGCACCGCCCGCCGCCAGCGGAAGTAGACGACGACCGCGCAGAGGAGCAGGGCGAAGCTCGCCCAGCCGACGAGCGGCGAGCCGACCTTCCTGGCGACGACGCTGATCACCGCCGCGACCGCGAGGATGCCGATCAGCGTGTAGCGCAACCTGTTGGCGCTCATACTTCGCGGCCAGTATGGCGGTCACGATCGCGCACCGCTTCCGCGGCCCGGAGGACTCCGGCAACGGCGGCTACTCGTGCGGCGTCTTCGCGCTCGCGCACGGGCTCGACGAGGCGGAGGTGACGCTGCGCCTGCCGCCGCCGCTCGAGACGCGACTCGACGCCCGCGACGGCCGCGTCGTCGCCGGCGACGCGCTCGTCGCCGAGGTGGCGCCCGTCCGCGTGGCGCTCGAGCCGCCGCCGCCCGTCCCGTTCGCCGATGCGGCCGCGGCCGAGGCGCCGGACCTGACGTCGCCGTTCCCGCAGTGCTTCGTCTGCGGCCACGCGCGCGGCGCCGACGGGCTGCACATCCACGCGGGCCCGGTGCCGGGGCGCGACGTCCACGCCGCGACGTGGACGGTCGGGGAGGACACGGTCGCTGAGGAGTTCGTCTGGGCGGCGCTCGACTGCCCCGGCGCGTACGCGACCGGGGCGCTCGGCCGTGGCACGGTCGTGCTCGGCCGGCTCGCGGTTCGCGTCGAGCGCGTCCCGCAGGCCGGGGAGCGGTGCGTCGTCGTCGGCTGGCACCTGGGGAGCGACGGCCGCAAGCACGGCGCCGGCACGGCGCTCTTCACCGAGGCGGGCGAGCTACTCGGCCTCGGGCGCGCCCTCTGGATCGAGCCGCGCGGCTGAGCGCACCTCGCCGGCGACCACGAGCCACAGCAGCGCGCCGTCGTGCGCGAGCCGCACGCGCTCGCCGAGGTCGATCGGGCGCCGGTACTCCATCACCGCCCGCAGCCGCCCGCCGAGGCGGCCCGCGAACACCTCCTCGACGGCCGCCCAGTACGCGGCGTTGTTCACGTGCCCGAGCCGGTCGACGTCGACGGCGCGGAGCGGCCAGTCGCGCTCCGGCTCGACGGTCGGCGGCGGCAGCGTCAGCCGTGTCGACGTGCGGCGGCCCGCCGCCGACGGCCCGTAGATCTCGAGGAAGCCCTCGTCGAGCCGCAGCGGGCGCAGCTCCTGGTCGAGGTGGATCCAGACGCTCTCCGCCTCGACGGCGCCGCCGCGGTCGCCGCGCAGCGAGTAGCGACGCGAGGCGGCGGTCGGCGCGGTGCCGCTCGCCCACGTCTCGAGCTCGACGCGCAGGTCGTCCCGGAACGGCTCGACCACCTCGAGCTCCGTCCGGCGCACGACCCAGACGTGCCGGCTCGGCGGCCGGCCGACGTCGGTGACGTCCTCGCTGGCGACGTCCTGGAGGTAGCGCGCGATCACGTCGAGGCGGAGGCGGCCCTCCGCGTCGACGTCGGAGAGGCCGATCGTCCGCTCGGAGCGGAAGCGCCTCACCGCAGGCGCTGCGCGATCGCGGCGGCGAGCGCTGCGTGGCCCGCCGCGTCGAGGTGCTCGACGTCGCCGTCGACCACCGGGAACGGCGGCGCGACGATCACGTCGCAGTCGAGCTCCGCGCGGAACGACGCCTCGAGGTCGTGGCCGTCGAACGGCGCGGGGCACACGACGAGCACGCCGCCGACCGGGACGCGGCGCGCGACGTCGACGAGGCGGGCGACGCAGCGCGCGACGCGGTCGTCCTCGACGAAGTTGACGTCGTTCGTGCCGAGGAAGATCACCACCAGGTCGACGGGTGCGTGCGAGAGCAGGCACGGCAGCAGGTAGGGAAGGCCGTTTCGTCCCTCCGAGTCGGGCCGCTCGACCGTCGCGGTGCGCCCGGAGAGCCCCTCCGCGATCACCTCCCACTCGTCGCCGAGCTCGCGCTGGAGAACGACCGGCCAGCGCTGCTCGCGCGGGAAGCGCGCGCCGCCGGAGCCCGGGACGTAGCCCCACGTGTTCGAGTCGCCGAAGCAGACGAGCGTCCGCGTCACGCGACCGCCGCCGCGATCGCGTCGAGAGCCTCGGGGTTCTCGAGCGACGAGAGGTCGCCGGGGTCCTCGCCGAGCGCCGTCGCGCGCACCGCGCGGCGCACGATCTTCGCCGAGCGCGTCTTCGGCAGCGCCTCGACGAAGAGGATGCGGTCGGGCTTGAATGCCTTGCCGAGCTCGGCGGCGACGTGGGCCGCGACGTCGTCGGCCGTCGCCTCGGCGCCCGGGTTGAGGCAGCAGAAGATCCACGCGGTCTCGCCCTTGACGGGGTGGGGAACGCCGATCGCGGCCGCCTCGCGCACCGCGGGATGGCCGACCGCGGCGGACTCGAGCTCGGCGGGCCCGATCCGCTTGCCGGCGATGTTGAGCGTGTCGTCGGAGCGCCCGTGCAGGAACCAGAAGCCGTCCTCGTCGACGGACGCCCAGTCGCCGTGCACCCAGACGCCGGGCAGGCGCGACCAGTACGTCTCGACGTACTTGTCGGGGTCGCGCCAGAACCCGCGCGTCATCCCGGGGAAGGGGCGGCGGCACACGAGCTCGCCGACACGGCCGGTGCCGACGAGCGAGCGGCCGCCCTCGTCGACCACGTCCATCGCCATCCCGAGCGCGGGGCCGCCGAGCGAGCACTCCTTGATCGGGCCGACGACGGTCGGCGACAGGAAGCACGCGCCGACCTCGGTGCCGCCCGAGCAGTTGATCACCGGCACGCGCCCACCGCCGACGGTCTCGTAGAGCCAGCGGTACGGCTCCGGGTTCCACGGCTCGCCGGTGGTGACGAACGTCCGCAGCGACGACAGGTCGCTCGCCGGGTCGCCGTGCGGCGCGAGCGCGCGCACGAGCGTCGGCGAGAGCCCGAGCGACGTGACGCGCTCCTGCTCGACCGTCCGCCAGAGGCGGTCGTGCGCCGGCCAGTCGGGCGCGCCCTCCGCGAAGACGATCGTGCCGCCGACGGCGCCGACGCCGACGACGGTCCAGGGCCCCATGATCCAGCCCATGTCGGTGGCGAAGTGCACGACGTCGCCCTCGTGCACGTCCGCCTGGTAGGCGACCTCGCGGGCGATCGAGACGAGGAAGCCGCCCTGCACGTGCACGACGCCCTTCGGCCTGCCGGTCGTGCCCGAGGTGTACGTCAGCAGGTACGGCGTCTCCGAGTCGACCTCGAGCGCCGGCAGCGTGCCGGGCTGGTGGTCGAGCTCGAAGGGCGCCAGCACGACGTGCTCGACCGCCGGCGCGTCGCGCATCGCCTCCTCGAGGATCTCGAGCATCGGCACCGGACGGCCGCGCCGTGACGACGTGCGCTGCGTGATCACGACCTTGGCGTCGCTCGCCTGGAGGCGCTGAGCGACGGCCGGCGCAGCGAATCCGGAGAAGACCGGCACCTGGATCGCGCCGACGTGCGCGACGGCATGCGAGGCGACCGCCACCTCGGGCGACATCGGCAGGAAGATCGCGACGCGGTCGCCGGGCTCGACCCCGAGCGCGACGAGCTCCTCCGCCAGCCGCGTCACGTCCCGCGACAGCTCGGCGAAGGTCAGCTGGCTGCGCGTGCCGTCCTCGCCGAGCCCGACCGCGGCGACGGCGTCGGGGCGCGTCGCGGCCCAGCGGTGCACGCAGTTGTGCGCGATCGACAGACGGCCGCCGGCGAACCACGTCGCCCACTCCGGCCCGCGCGACTCCTCGAGCACGCGCTCCCACGGCCTCGAGAACTCGAGCCCGAGGTCCTCGACGACGAGCGCCCAGAACCACTCCGGCTCCTCGACCGACCGCCGCAGCAGCTCGTCGTACCCGGCAGCGCCGGCCCGGCGGAGCAGCCGCGTCACGTTCGCATGCTCGACCGTGGCCTCGTCCGGACGCCACACCACCTGGCTCACGGGCGCGAACCCTATCCCGTCCCCGGAGGGTTAGCGTCTGCTAACTTAGTGCCCGCTAACTTGAGAGAGGGGTGAGCGGATGCGGCGCTTCATGACGCCGGAGAACAAGAAGTGGTGGACGCTCGCGGCGGTCTCGGTCGGGCTCTTCATGATCATGCTCGACAACACGGTCGTGAACGTGGCGCTGCCGTCGATGCGGCGGTCGCTGCACCTGACGCTGTCCGAGCTCGAGTGGGTGGTCGCGGGGTACGCGCTCACCTTCGCCGCGTTCATGCTGATCGGCGGCAAGCTCGCCGACTTCCTCGGACGGCGCCTGATCTTCATGACGGGCCTCGTCGTCTTCACCGGCGCGAGCCTGGCCTGCGGCCTCGCGACGAGCGGCGGCGTCCTGATCGGCGCGCGAGTCGTGCAGGGCCTCGGCGGCGCGCTGATGAACCCCGCGACGCTGTCGATCATCACGGCGACGTTCCCGCCGCGCCAGCGCGGGCAGGCGATCGGCATCTGGGCCGGCGTCTCCGCGATGGCGCTCGCGATCGGCCCGCTGATCGGCGGCCTGCTGACCGAGCACGTCAACTGGAACTGGATCTTCTTCATCAACGTCCCGTTCGGCGTCGCCGGGCTGTTCGCGATCCCGGTCTTCATCGACGAGTCGCGCGACACGTCGGCCGAGCAGCGGCTCGACGTCCCCGGCCTCGCGGCCTCCGGCATCGGCCTCTTCTCGCTCACCTATGCGTTCATCGAGGCGAACACCTACGGCTGGACGTCCGGTCGCATCCTCGGCGCGTTCGCGGTCGCCGCGGTGACGCTGGTCGCGTTCGTGCTGCTCGAGCGGCACCAGCGCGTGCCGATGCTCGACCTCTCGCTCTTCCGCAACCGCACGTTCGGCGGCGCGAACGGCGCGATGCTCTTCGTCGGGCTCGCGATGTTCGGGACGTTCTTCTACGTCTCGCTGTACATGCAGAACGTCCTCGGCTACACGCCTGTGCAGGCGGGCGCGAGCTTCCTGCCGATGACGCTGCTGATCATCCTGATCGCACCGCGCGCCGGGAAGCTGACCGACCGCGTCGGCTCGCGCTGGCTGGTCGGCGGCGGCATGACGCTGCTGGCGGTGATGCTCTTCTACTACACGCAGCTCGGCGAGAACGAGAGCTTCTGGATGCTGCTCCCCGGCCTGCTGCTCGGCGGCTTCGGCATGGGCATGACGATGACTCCGATCACGGCGGCGGCGATGAGCGCCGTGCCCGTCGAGAAGGCGGGCGTCGGCTCGGCGGTGCTGAACTCGGCGCGCCAGGTGGGCGGCTCGCTCGGGATCGCGGTGATGGGTGCGATCGTCGCGTCGGCCGCGGGCAGGCACATCACGCGGCTCGCGTACCTCCACGGCTTCCACGACGCCCTCCGCGTCGGCTCGCTCCTGCTGCTCGCCGGCGCTGCCGTGGCGGTGCTCGCGATCCGCAAGGTGGAGCACCCGCATCCGCAGGAGCACGGCGTGCTGGGGGCGGAGCCCGCGTGACGCAGACGAAGCGCCGGCTGAGCGCGGAGGAGCGGCGGCAGGCGGTGCTGGAGGCCGCCTGCCGCGAGTTCACGCGCTCGAGCTACCGGGGCACGACCACCGCCGACATCGCCCAGGCGGCCGGGATCAGCGAGCCGATCCTCTACCGCCACTTCGGCTCGAAGCGCGACCTCTACCTCGCCTGCCTCGACGAGGCGTGGCGCCGGTTCCGGGAACTGGGCGAGGAGGCGATCGCGAGCGACCCGCGCCACTGCCTCGGCGCGGTCGCCGACGCCTACATGGCCTCGAAGGCCCGCATCCGGCTCGTCGACCTGTGGATCCAGGCGCTCTCGGTCTCGCCCGACGACGCCGTGATCGCGAAGGCGCTGCGCCGCCAGATCCGCGAGGTGCACGCGTTCTTCGCCGACCTGATGCGGCGCGGGCAGGCGGAGGGGGTCGTCGCCGCCGACCGCGACCCCGACGCCGAGGCGTGGATCTTCGTCGCGAGCGGCCTGCTCGCGACCGTCGACCACCGGCTCGGCGGCCTGCTCGGCGACGACCTCGCGCTCGTCCGCCGGGAGCGGCGCCGCTGGCTGCTGACCGACCCCTAGACAAAGGAAAAGCCCCGGCTGCGGCACCCGGGGCTCTCCCTGGTCAGGCGGGGCGCCGGCTGGGCGTCTCCGAAGGACTCGACTCTGCGGCCCAGTCGAGTCATCGGGCTGTCGCCTCTGGCGCTCCCCCTACACCTCGACCTGGCGTCCGGCCGACGTGCAAGGTGCGCTCACTGTACGAACGGGGGGCGCATCTGTCAAGTAGCTCGGTCAAGTGATTCTCAGGATCGTCACTTGACGACGGATTCGGCTCAACCATGCCTCTTTCGAGGGACTGTCCAGAAGGGGGGATTGCAATTCCGTCAAGCGTCCTGCATGCTTCGTCGGCCGATGCCTCCTCGCGCCGCACGAGTGAGCCCTGCCGCAACCGGCCCGCGCGCGCCGCGCCTCGGCGAGCGCCTGCGCCAGCTGCGGATCGCCGCGGGCCTGACCCAGACCGACCTCGCGGGCTCTCGCTTCTCGAAGGAGTACATCTCCCAGATCGAGCGCGGCAAGACCCGGCCGACGACCGAGACGGTCGAGTGGCTGGCGCTGCGCCTCGGCGTCGACGCGGGCTTCCTGGCGAGCGGTGTCTCCGCCGACGACCGCGCACGGGCGGAGGCGACGCTGGCCCGCGCCGACGCGCTGCTCGAGGAGCACGTCTTCGACGACGCGATCGCCGAGTACCAGCGGGCGCTGCCTGCCGTGCTCGGGACGGGCGCCGTCGAACTTCACGTGCGGGCGCTGAACGGCGAGGCGATGGCGCGCGCGCAGAGCGGCGACGTGAAGACCGCGCTCTCGCTGCTCGCCGAGTCGCGCGCGCTGACCGAGCGCGGCGAGTTCTCCGACATCGACCGCGCGGAGGTGCTCTACCGGCTGGGGGTGTGCCGGTACCTGCTGTCGAGCATCTCCACCGCGGTCGCCTTGTTCAACGAGGCGCTCGCGCTCGCCGAGCGCTCCGGGCTGCCGTCCGACCAGCTCCGCCTGAACGTGTTCGCGTGGCGCTCGCGCTGCTACCGGCGCCAGCGCGACTTCGAGGCGGCGCGCGAGGACGTCGAGCGCGCGCTCGAGCTGGCCGAGGCGATGCACGATGCGCGCGCGCTCGGCCAGGCGTACTTCGCCGCCTCCGTCCTCGCCGACCGCGACGGCCACTGGGTGCTCGCACGCACCTACGCCGAGAAGGCGAAGGCGCAGTACGAGCAGCTCGCCGACCGCGCCAACGTCGGCCGGCTGCTCAACAACCTCGGCGGGCTCGAGTTCCTGCTCGGCAAGCCCGACCAGGCGATCGAGCACCTGAAGCACGCCTTCTCGGTCGCGCTCGAGATCGGGCGGCAGGAGGACGCCGCCACCGCGATCTCCTCGCTGGCGCAGGTCCACCTCCGCACCGGCGACGTCGCGAAGGCCGAGGAGCAGGCGGTGCACGCGCTCCAGCTGATCGGCGAGCGCGACGACATGCTTGACGAGATCGGCAACGCGCAGATCGTGCTCGGCCGCGCGCTGCTGGAGCAGGGCCGCCTGGACGAGGCGGACGAGGCGTTCGGGCGGGCGGAGGACGCGTTCGACAAGCTGTCCTCGGCCTCTCACCGGGCTGCGGCCTGGATCGCCCAGGGCGACCTGGCGACGAGACGGGGCGACGAGCGGAGGGCGGCGATGCTGTACCGTCGCGCCGCGGAGTCGCTCCAGGACGTGCGGTTCTGAGTGAGCAGGAGGGAGGTGTTCTCTGTGGCGAAGTTCGTGTTCCGTCGACGGACGCTGGTCTTGCTGGCGCTGCTCGCCCTCGCGGCGCTCGCGGCCGTGGTGCACGGCCACCCGCATCCGTACGGCATGTGGGACGGGCCTCTCTAGGCCGATGACCGGATCGACACGCACGCGCAGGGGGAGCCGGCGCCTGCGGTCGACCGTCTAGCGGCGCGCCGTTTCCAGCCCCGGCGACGCGGGCACACCGCTCGCCGAGATGGCCGAGTCGGGCAAGGTTCGCCGCGCGCTCCAGCTGACACGTGCCGCGCGACGCACGCACCTCGTGCGCGTCCTGCGCGAGTTCGGGGTCGTCGGCGACCGGCCCGCGACGCTCGAGGGAGCGGTCCGCTTCCGGGAGAGCCTGGAGGAGCTCGGCACGACGTTCGTCAAGCTGGGCCAGCTCCTCTCGTCGCGGCCCGACCTGCTGCCCGACGTCTACATCGACGAGCTCGGCAAGCTCGTCGACGAGGTGCCGGCGGTGCCGTTCGCGCCCCTGCGGCAGGTGATCGCCGACGAGATCGGCCTCGAGCACTTCACGGAGATCGGCGAGGAGCCGCTCGCGACCGCCTCGATCGCGCAGATCCACCCCGCGCTCCTGACGACGGGCCGCGAGGTCGTGATCAAGGTGCGGCGGCCGGGGATCTCCGAGCAGGTCGAGCTCGACCTCGAGCTGCTGCGGAAGACGGCGGCGATCGCGGAGCGCCACTCCGACACCGCCAAGCTGCTCCAGCTGCGCGCCCTGACGGAGGAGCTCGAGCTGCACCTGCGCGCGGAGCTCGACTTCGTCGAGGAGGCGTGGAACGCGGAGCTGATCGCCCGTGTGCTGGCCGACCTCGAGGACGACCTGTTCGTCCCGCGGGTCGTGCAGCCGCTCGTCACGGAGCGTGTGCTCGTGCTCGACCGCATCCACGGCGAGAAGGTCGAGGACGTCAGCGGCCTCGACCCCGAGCGTGCGCGCCAGCTCGCCCGGACGTTCTTCTCCGCCTACGTGCGGCAGGTGACGGTCGCCGGCGTCTACCACGCCGACCCGCACCGCGGGAACGTGCTGCTGACGCCGGAGGGCCGGCTTGCGCTGCTCGACTTCGGCCTGCTCGGCCGGCTCGACGACGACACCCGCACGTCGCTGGCGCTGCTCCTGCTCGCGATCGCGCAGAACCGCGCCGACGACGTCGCCGACCTGATTCTCGGGCTCTCGCTGACGACCGCCGAGTCCGACGAGGCGGGCTTCGTGCACGACCTGCGCCGCAAGCTGCCCCGCTACCACTGGCGGCCGCTCGCCGGGATCAAGACCGGTGAGGGCCTCGCCGACCTCCAGCGGCTCTGCCTCCAGCACGGCATCTCGCTGCCGACGTCGTTCGCGCTCGTCGGCAAGACGCTGTCGCAGGCGGAGAACATCGCCCGCACGCTCGACCCGGAGCTCGACCCGGTCGAGCAGATCCGCAAGGAGAGCTGGGACGTGCTCGCGAGCGAGGCCGAGAAGCGCCTCGAGCCGAGCCAGCTGCTCGCGTTCACGTTCACGCAGCTGCAGCCGCTGCTGCGGATGCCGCGCCGTGTCGCCCAGCTGACGCAGAAGGTCGAGACCGGGTCGCTGAAGATCGGCGTCGCGCCGACGGAGCTCGAGAGCTTCGAGCACCTCCTCCGCTCGGCCGCGAACCGCGTCGGCGCGGCCCTGATCGTCTCCGCGCTGCTGATCGCGTCGGCCCTGATGGCCCGCGTCAGCCAGGCCGTCGCGCTCGCCGGGTTCGGCTGCGCCGCCGCGCTGGCGCTCTTCATGGTCTGGCGGATCCTGCGGACGCCCGGCGGCCTGTAGCACCACCGGAAGAAACCCGGGCTGGCATCGTTACGACCTATCTCGACGCGCGGAGGAGGACAGAGGATGGACGGCTACGCGAAGGACGTGCTCGTGACCACGGACTGGCTCGCCGAGCACGTCGGCGACGACGGCGTGGTGGTCGCCGAGGTCGACGAGAACCCGGCGCTGTACGACGAGGGGCACATCCCCGGCGCCGTCAAGCTGCACTGGCGCGACGATCTCCAGGACCCGGTCGAGCGCAACGTCGTCGACCGGGAGGCGTTCGAGCGCCTGCTCGGCTCCCGCGGGATCTCGAATGACACGACCGTCGTCCTGTACGGCGACAAGAACAACTGGTTCGCGGCCTACGCCTACTGGTACCTGAAGCTGTACGGCCACGAGGACGTGCGGATCCTCGACGGCGGCCGCCAGAAGTGGATCGACGAGGAGCGGGAGCTGACGACGGAGACGCCGAAGCCGGCCGGCGCGACGTACACGGCGAAGGAGCGCGACGACTCGATCCGCGCATACCGCGACTACGTGCTCGAGGCGATCACCAAGGGCGGCAAGGAGCTCGTCGACGTGCGCTCGCCGCAGGAGTACGCCGGGGAGCTGATGGCGCCGCCGGGCTACGAGCAGGAGGGCGCCTCGCGGATGGGCCACATCCCGACCGCGCAGTCGATCCCGTGGGCGCAGGCGGTGCGCGACAACGGCACGTTCAAGTCGGCGGACGAGCTGCGCGAGCTGTACGGCGGGAAAGGGATCACACCCGACAAGGAGACGATCGCCTACTGCCGCATCGGCGAGCGCTCCGCGCACACGTGGTTCGTGCTGCGCGAGCTGCTCGGGCACGAGAGCGTCCGCAACTACGACGGCTCGTGGACCGAGTGGGGCAATCTCGTCGACGTCCCGATCGAGCGCTAGCCGCTAGGGCTCCGCGACCGCCGTCGGCTCGCGCGCCGGCGCGGTCGCGAGCACGGAGCCGGCCAGCACCAGCGCGAAGCCGATCGCCATGCCGCGGGTGAACGCCTCGTGCAGGACGGAGACGCCGAGGATCGCGGCGACGGCGGGGTTCACGTAGGTGATCACGGTCGCGCGCACGGGGCCCGCCTCGGCGATCAGCGCGAAGAAGAGCAGGAAGGCGATCGCGGTGCAGAGCAGTGCGAGCCCGATCACCGACAGCGTGACGTGCGACGACGGCCAGGCGCGCGGCGGCGAGAACGCCGCGATCGGCGCGTAGACGAGCGCGGTCGCCGCCAGCGACGCGGCGACGACGCCGAGCGAGGGCGCGTCGCGAAGCCAGCGCGAGAGCACGATCGGGCCGACGGCGTAGCAGACCGCGACCACCCCGATCTGCAGCATCGGGACGACGCTCGCGCCGCGGACGTCGAGCCCCGCGAGCGCCGCGACGCCCGCAAGCCCGACCAGGAGCCCGGTCCAGCGGCGCGCGCCGTGCCGCTCGCGTTCCCCGGTGAACGTCGTGATCAGCGCGCCGACGAGCGGAACCGCTGCGATCAGCAGCCCGGTCAGCGAGCTCGAGAGCCGTTGCTCCGCCCGTGCGAGCAGCAGCCACGGCAGCGCGATCTCGACGGCCGCGAACGCAAGCAGGGGCAGCCAGCGGCGCGCGAGCGGCCGCAGCTCGCCGCGCGCCGCCGCCAGCGGCAGCAGCAGCAGCGCGGCGAGGGCGGTTCGCCCGAGGACGAGCGTGGCCGGCGAGAGCTCCCGTACGGCGACGCGGATCATCAGGTACGGCACGCCCCAGATCACGCACATCGCCGCGAAGAGGAGCGTGGCGCGGCGGGTCATGCGGCGGTGGATCAGCCGACGCCGTCGCGCGCGCCTGCGCGCTCGACCACGACCTGCGGCACGCGCGCGTGGGGCGAGAGGCGCAGGCACATGCGCACGATCTCGGCGCAGTCCTGCGGCTGGATCATCTCCTCCGGCGCGATCCCCGACCACTGCGCCATCGGCGTGTCGACGAAGCCGGGGCAGATCGCGACGGCGCGGACGCCGGCGTCCTCGAGCTCGAGGTTCTGCGAGCGGGTCAGCGCGATCACCGCCGCCTTGGTCGCCCCGTACACCGTCAGCCCCGGCGTCGCCGTGGTGCCGGCGATCGAGGCGAGGTTGACGATCCAGCCCTTCGACTCCTTCAGGAGCGGGATCGCCTCGCGCGAGACGAGCAGCAGGCCGCGCAGGTTGACGCCGATCTGGAGGTCGACGTGCTTCGCCTGCAGGCCCTCGACGGTGCCGGCGATGCCGAGGCCCGCCGAGTTGACGAGCACGTCCAGGCCGCCGAAGCGCTCGCGGTGCGCGGCGACGACACGCACGCAGTCCTCCTCGTGGCCGAGGTTCGCGGCGATCGCCTGGGCGTCGAGCTCGGCCGCGGCGGCCTCGATCTTCTCCGGCGTCCGCGAGGCGAGGGTCAGCTCGTAGCCCTCCTCGCGCAGCATCCGCGCGATCGCGAGCCCGATCCCGGACGAGCCGCCGGTGACGAGTGCGCTCGGCATCCTCACGACCCTAAAGGAGAGCAGGCGTCCGGCGCGAATGCTCCGCGCGTAGGACGTTCCTCTCCCCTGCGACGGCGGCCCAGGCCGCCGTCGCCACGTTACGGTGTCCGGGTGAAGTTGACGGAGCTGGCGACGGCGGGTGGGTGCGCGGCGAAGTACTCGGCGGCTCGGCTCGAGGAGCTGCTGCGCGGCTTCGTTCCGGCGGAGGCCGAGAACCTGCTGGTCGGGCTCGACCCGGCCGACGACGCCGCGGTCTACCGGCTGGACGACGAGCAGGCGCTCGTCTTCACGATCGACTTCTTCCCGCCGATCGTCGACGACCCGGACGACTTCGGCGCGATCGCGGCGACGAACGCGCTCAACGACGTCTTCGCGATGGGCGGGAAGCCGCTGCTCGCGCTCTCCGTCGCCGCGCTGCCCGAGGAGCTGCCGACCGAGACGGTGCGCGCGATCTTCGACGGCGCGGCGCGCCAGGTCGCAGCGGCGGGCGCGCTGCTCGCCGGGGGCCACACGATCCGCGACGCGGAGCCGAAGTACGGCCTCGCCGTCGTCGGCACGGTCGCGCCGACTGCGGTCTGGCCGAAGGCGGGCGCGCGGCCCGGCGACGCGCTCTACCTGACGAAGCCGCTCGGGACGGCGCTCGTGCTCGGCGGGGCGAAGCGCGGGCTGGCGGACGCGGCGGAGGCCGTGCGGTGGATGCGCACGCTGAACGGCGAGGCCGCCGACGTGCTGCGTCCGCTCGCGCCGAACGCGGTCACGGACGTCACCGGGTTCGGCCTGCTCGGCCACGCGCACGAGATGGCGACGCGCAGCGGGGTGCGGATCGAGCTCGAGGCGGCGCGCCTGCCGGCGCTCGACGGTGCGCTGGACGCAGCGCGCGCCGGCGTCTCGACCGCGGGCACGCGCAACAACCGCGCGTACGCGACCGTCGACGTCGGCGACGTCGCGCCGGAGCTCGTCGAGCTCGCCTACGACCCCCAGACGGCGGGCGGCCTCCTGGTGTCGCTGCCGAAGGACCGCGGGCCGGCGCTCGAGGCGGAGTTCGCGCGCGCCGGGCTGTTCCTCGCGCGCGTCGGCCGCGTCGTCGAGGGCGCGGGCGTGGCGCTCGCGTAGCCCTCCGCGCGCCCCGAAACGCGGGAGCCGGTTGTGTCTCATGCTGCACGCGCCGCAAGCGCGCCGGCCCGCATGGGCAAACGGCTCGTCACACTTCCGCGACGCTTCCGTCACATTCGGCGCCCCAGAGGAACCCCAGAGGAACCCCAGAGGAAGCTCAGAGGAAGCTCAGAGGAACTCGGCTAGCCGGAGAGCTCGCGCCTGCGCCGCTGGAGGCGCTTGCGCCGCTCGACCAGCTCCGTCTCGAGCTCCCGGAGCTCCGTCAGGCGACGGCGGACGAGACCGAGCTGGAGGTCGGTGTGTGGGAGCGCCTCCTCGACGATCCGCAGCCGCTCCTCGCGCGACTCCGTCTCCAGGAACCGCTGCCGCAGCTCCGCGCGCGCCTCCTCCGACGCGATCACCGTGCGCAGCTCGTCGAGCGAGAGGCCGAGCAGGTGCTTGAGCCGCGTCAGGTCGTGCAGGCGCTCGACGTCCGACTCGTCGTAGACCCGGTGCTTGCCCTGCTCGCGCGGCGCGCACGGCAGCAGGCCGAGCTCCTCGTAGTAGCGGATCGTCCGCGGGGTGACGCCGGTCCGCTCCGCGACCTCGCCGATGCGGAGCGTCACGCAGCCTCCTGCAGCGCCATGCCTTCCTCGACGTGCACGTGCTTCGGCCGCAGCATCGAGACGCCGGCGCCCGCGAGCGAGACCGCCGCCAGCACCCACAGCGCCAGGTGCATGTTCGAGATGAACGGCTGGAGCTGGTGCGTCGAGAGCCCCGACGTGATCCCGGAGAAGATCTTGAACAGCACGGGCTTCGGCACTGCCGCCGTGACGATCGCCAGCACGAACGCGATCGAGATCACGGCGCCGGTGTTCTGCAGCATCACGCGCGCGCCGGCGGCGATCCCGCGCCGGTGCACGGGCACGACGCCCATCATCGCCGCGGTGTTCGGGCTGTTGAACATGCCCGACCCGATACCGACGAGCAGGAGCCAGAGCGCGCTCCAGACGTACGCGGTGTGCGCCTGGAGGATCGTCATGCCGACGAGGCCGACGGCGGTGACGACCATCCCGAGCGCCGCGAGCCCGCGCGAGCCGCGCCGGTCGGCCGCCATGCCGGCGAGCGGCGAGGCGATCAGCATGCCGATCGCCATCGGCGCCAGCTCGACGCCGGCCATGATCGGCGACTGCCCCTGCGGCCCCTGGAAGTAGAAGACGAACAGGAACATCAGCGCGAAGCGCGAGAGGCCGTTCATGAACGCCGCCGCGGACGCCGCCGTGAAGAGCCGGTCGCGAAAGAGCGACAGGTCGAGCATCGGCGCCGTCCCGCGGCGCTCGATCAGCACGAACAGCGGCAGCAGGACGGCCGCCACCGTGAAGCCGCCGACCACGAGCGCGTTGTTCCAGCCGCTGAGCCCGCCCTTCGAGAGCGCGAGCACGAGACCGGTCAGGCCGACGACGTAGGTGCCGACGCCGAGCAGGTCGAGGCCGCGCTCGTCGCTGCGGCCGGACTGCTCCTCGAGCACGAGCAGGCCCCAGAAGCAGCCGACGAGGCCCAACGGCACGTTGAACCAGAAGACCCACGGCCACGCGATCGCGACGAGCGCGCCGCCGAGCACCGGGCCGATCACGAGCCCGACCGCGGCGACCATCGTGTTCGTGCCCATCGCCAGGCCGAGCTCCCGGCGCGGGAACGCGTCGGTGACGAGCGCGGCGGCGTTCGCGAACAGGAACGCGCCGCCGATCCCCTGCACGATCCGCCAGAGGATCAGCTCGGTGCCGCTGCCTGCGAAGCCCGCGCCGAGCGACGCCAGCGAGAAGAGAAGGAAGCCGAGCACGTACGCGTTCTTGCGCCCGAACAGGTCGGAGAGCCGTCCGGCCGTCAGCACGAGCACGGTCGAGACGATCATGTAGACGAGGATCACCCAGACGAGCTGGAGCAGCGTGGTGTGCAGGCTCCGCTCGAGGTCGGGCAGCGCGATGATCAGCGTGCCCGAGTTGACCGTCGCGAGCAGCATCCCGAGGCTCGTGCAGGAGAGGACCCACCACTTGTAGTGGGGCGAGTGTCGGCGTGTCCGCAAGAAGCTCATTTTTACGTTAACGTCAGTTTAGCAGGCTCGTCTCGCGACTGCAGGGCGGCTACAGTGCGCCGGCATGGACGTCGGCGCGCAGCCCCTGACCCGCGTGCGCCGGCTCGCGCTCTCGACCGCCGGTTTCCGGCGCCTGGCGGTCG
Organism: uncultured Gaiellales bacterium; assembly: GCA_964496175.1. GTDB lineage: Bacteria > Actinomycetota > Thermoleophilia > Gaiellales > Gaiellaceae > PALSA-600. The sequence continues at coordinate 15,744 of CAZBYA010000007.1, forward strand.
CGAACGCGGCGATGCTGATCGTGATCGTCGCCACCGGCGCGACCGTCCGCCTCACCGGCTCGGGGCTCGGCTGCCGGCACTGGCCGGGCTGCCAGCCGAGCCAGCCGTTCCCTCAGCAGGGCTTTCACTCCTACGTCGAGTTCTCGAACCGCATCGTCGCGTTCCTGACGATCATGGTCACGCTCGCGACCTGGATCGGCTCGCTGCTCGCGCCCGTCCCGCGCCGCCTGCGCCGGCTCGCGCTGGCGACGTTCGTCGGGACGCTGCTCCAGGCGCCGCTCGGCGCGATCACCGTCTACTACCACCTGAACCCGTGGCTCGTGCTTTCCCACTTCCTGCTCTCGCTCGTCGTGCTGACGCTCGGCGTCGCGCTGGCGCTGGAGACGTGGCCGCGCGAGCGCTCGTCGCTGCCGCAGTGGGTGAAGCAGGCGGGGCTCGTGCTCGCGCTGGCCGCCTGCGTGCTGGTCGTCAGCGGCACCTTCGCAACCGCGTCGGGGCCGCATCCCGGCAGCGTCGTCGTGCGACGGCTGTGGTCGTTCCAACCGGCCGTGTACTGGCACGTGCGGGCGACGGCCGTCTTCGGGATCTCGTTCGCGCTGCTGCTCGCATGGCTCGTCCGCAGCCGCAGCCGGCACGTGCGCGTCGCGCTGGTGCTGCTCGGCCTGCTCGCGGTGCAGATGACGATCGGCGAGGTCCAGTACCGCACGCAGCTGCCGTGGTGGCTCGTGCTCGCGCACGTGACGATGGCCGCCACGGTGTGGGCTGCGGTCGTCGCGTTCGTGTTCGGTCTGTGGCGGACCCGACAGCCGACGTAGGATTCACCGATGGCCGACGAGCTTCGCATCGACGAGCGGCCGCAGCTCGAGCGGCCGGTCCTGATCGCCGCCTTCCGCGGCTGGAACGACGGCGGCCAGGGTGCCTCGCTTGCAGGCGCGTACCTGGCGCGCGCGTGGGCGGCGCGCGAGTTCGCGCAGATCGACGCCGAGAGCTTCTACGACTTCCAGGCGACGCGGCCGCTGGTCTCGCTCGAGGACGGCTACCAGCGCCGCATCGACTGGCCGGAGAACACCTTCCTCTACGCACCGGTGCCTGGTGCGCGCCGTGACGCGGTGATCCTGCTCGGCGTCGAGCCGAACCTGCGCTGGCGGACCTTCTGCTCGCACATCAGCGGGCTCGCGACGGACCTCGGCGTCGAGCTCGTGATCACGCTCGGGTCGCTGCTCGCCGACGTGCCCCACACGCGCCCGGCGCCGGTCACCGGCAGCGCCACCGATCCCGACCTGATCGAGAAGCTCGGCCTGCAGGCGTCGCGCTACGAGGGCCCGACCGGGATCGTCGGCGTGCTGCACGACGCGTGCAACCAGGCGGGGCTGCCGTCGGCCTCCCTCTGGGCGGCGGTGCCGCACTACGTGTCCCTGACGCCCTCGCCGCGGGCCGCCAAGGCGCTCGTCGAGCGGCTCGCGGAGCTGCTCGGCGCCGACGTCGAGACGGCCGAGCTGGACGAGGCCGCCGACGCCTACGCGCAACAGGTGAGCGAGGCGGTCGCGGCCGACGCGGAGACGTCCCAGTACGTCGAGGAACTCGAGCGGCGCGTCGACGAGCTGGCCGCCGAGGCCGACCTGCCCTCGGGCGACGCGCTCGCGGCCGAGCTGACGCGCTACCTGCGCGAGCGCGAGCAGAACGGCGGCGGCGACGACGCCGCCCGCGAGCAGTAGCCGCGTTCCGCAGGCGTTGTCTTCAGTACGCGCGGGGAGTACTGTCGGCGCGTGAGCGCCAACACAGCCCTCGTCCTCGCGTCGCTCGCGCTCGCTGCCGTCCTGGTGGTTGCCGCCCGCGCCACCAGCGGGCCCGGCCCGGCGAACGGCATCGACTTCCCGCAGTGGGACTTCTCGAAGAGCTGGGCGTCGAACCTGACGGTGGTCGGAGCGATCCTCGGCACGGTTCTCTCCGGGAAGGTCCTGCCGGCGCGGACCGTCGTGATCACGCCGGACGGCTACACCGCGCTCAGCCTCCTCTTCGGCATCCTCGTCGTGCTCGCCCCGTTCCTGTACACGGCGTTCAGGAAGGGGCGGCCGACGCCGACGGGACCCGAGTTCGCGGGTCGCAATGTCGGCTTCCTCGTCGCCTCCGCCGTCACGATCTGGGCCGTCTGCGGCCAGATCGCGACGATCGGCCTCGTGCTCTACGAGGCGCAGCACGCGAAGGCGCTGGCGCTCGGCGCCGTGATCCCGATGCTGGCCGCGCTCGGCGTCGCGCTGGTGCTGACGTGCGCCTACTCCGTGCAGAGCATCCGCCTCGTGCTCGACTCGGGGGCACCCGGAGCCGGGATCGAGGCGGAGTCGCTGCGCGCCGAGGCGCAGCCCGCTCGCTGGACGCTCCTGTAGCGCTAGCGATCGAGCACCTCGACGAGGTCGCCGTCGGCGAGGACGTGCTCGCGGCCGACGCGCTGGCCGGGGAACCGCGCCGAGCCGCCCCAGACGCGGGCGCCGCGGCAGCGCTCGCCGAGCTCGCCGTGGATCGCGCGGGCGGCGTCGGCGACCGTCGCCGGCGGCCGCAGCGCGATCGGCTCGCCGTCGCGAAGCCGGATGCGCACGAGCCCCGTCAGGCGGAAGAGCTCGGCCCGCAGCCGGTCGAGGCTCGCGTCGTCGAGCACCGAGACGGGCACGACCGGCAGCTCCGGATGGGTGAACGGCGGCGCCTCGTCGCACTTCGTCGCCGCGACGACCGCCGGCTTGTCGATGCCCGCGGCCGCCACCTCGGCCCGAACGGTCTCGAGCTCGGCGAGCGGCGCCGTCGCGGCGTGGCAGTAGAGGATCGCGTCGGCGCTGCGCAGGACGCCCAGCAGCGCGCGGCCGCCGCCGCGGTCGTCGGCGGCGCCCTCGATCAGCCCGGGGATCTCGACGAGCTGGAGCGGCACGCCCTCGATCCGGGTCAGCGCCGGCACCGGCCGCGTCGTCGTGAACGCGTAGTCGCCGGTGCGGATCTGGATCGACGAGAGCGCCTGGAGCAGCGACGACTTGCCCGCGTTCGGCGGGCCGACGAGCGCGATCTGCGCCGCTCCCTCGCGGCGGACGCCGATCGAGTCGCGGTGGACGACGCGGGCACGCGACCGCGTCGCCTCGAGCTCGGCCTGCACCCATTTGCGGATGTCCGCGTACGGCCCGTTCCGGTAGTCGGGCAGGTCGGCGAGCGCCGCGCGCAGGACGCGGACGCGCTCGGCGCCCTCCGTCCCGACGAGACGACGCTTGATCAATTGCAGCTGCGTGCGATGTGGCATCGGCACGGCAAGACCTCCTGTCACGTATCAGGGGGTCGGTCGCCCGCCCCCGCTTCCTACGACCCTGAGAGAGGAAGCGGGGACTCAGCCGTTCTGCTGGAACGTGAGCGCATGCCAGCGCATCGCGCCGCCGAGGTTACCCGAACGTGAAGGAATACGCCCGGATCCCGGGGGAGCAGCGGAGCTCGAGCACGGCGGCGAGCCGCCTCGACGACGCGCGGACGGTGTAGAGGCGGTACGCGTCGACGCGGAGCGTCCCCGCCGAGCGGCCGTCGACCAGCTCCTGCACGGTGCCGTGTCCGCCGAGCACGACGTAGACGTCCCTGGCGAGGAAGTGCAGGCGCAGGCGCGCGCCGGGGCCCGCGAGGATCCATTGCGGCTCGACGTCCCACCGCCCCGCGTACGTGACGTCGTCGCCGGGCAGCGTCTTCGCGAAGCTGTACTCCGCCATCGACCCCGGCGTCAGCGGCGAGCCGACGTAGCTGCCGAGCCGCGCCGAGCCGAGGTACGTCTCCGGCGTCTGGAGCTCGTTCGGGGTCGTGTCGGGGACGTGCTTCGCCATCGGCCCGGTGGCGCCGAGCAGCGTGCGGATCAGCGACTCCGTCTTGCCGTAGTCGCCTTCGCCGAAGTGGGTGTGCCGTACGTGCCCGCTGCGGTCGATCAGGTACTCCGCCGGCCAGTACTGGTTCGCGTAGTTGTCCCACGTCTTGTAGTCGTTGTCCTGCACGACCGGGTACGCGATGCCCAGCCGCCGCACCGCCGCGCGCACGTTCGACGCCACGTGCTCGAACGCGAACTCCGGCGTGTGCACGCCGACGATCACGAGCCCCTTGCCGTGGTACGCGGCGTACCAGGCCTTCAGGTGGGGCAGCGTGCGCAGGCAGTTGATGCACGAGTACGTCCAGAAGTCGACGAGCACGACCTTGCCCCTGAGCTGCGAGAGCGTGACCGGCTGCGAGTTGATCCAGACGCCTCCGGGGTGGAGCGGCGGCGCGACGCCGTAGTCGGGCAGCGCGCCCGCGCGCGCCGGCGTCGTCGCGGCGAGCGCGGTGCCGCCGCCGCGCACCTTCGCGAGCTCGCGCTTCGCGGTCGCTGTGTTCTCGACCGAGTTCTGGAGGTACGTCGTGTACGCGGGCGTCAGCTGCGCGAGGTTGTCGTCGAGGTGGAGGACGAGCCCGATTGCGACGAGGCCGATCGCCGCACCGGACGCGAAGCGCACGGCGGCCGCGTGGGCGCGCAGCCGCGCGGCGGCGCCGCGCCCGCCGTAGGCGATCGCGAGCATCGGCAGCGCAGCGCCGGTCGCGTACGCCAGCGTGAGCACGAGCGCGCGGAGGCCGACGTCGTTGTTCGCGGCGACGACGGTCACCGTCGCGAGCACGGGCCCGGCGCACGGGACGAAGACGAGCCCGAGCGCCGCGCCGAGCACGAACCCGCCGCCCGCGCGCTGCGGGCGCAGGCGCGAGAACGCGGCGAGCGGCCGCTCGACCAGCAGGGCGAGCTTCGGCACGAGCAGCGTCGCAGCCAGCACGAAGAGCAGCGCGATCGCGAGGTTGCGCAGGAAGTCCTGCGGCAGCCCGAGGTGGGCGAGCAGCCAGGAGGCGAACAGCGTGAAGACGCTGAAGCTCGCGACGAGGCCTGCGACGATCCGAAGCGGCCGCCTGCCCGACGCACCGCCCGCGAGCAGGATCGGCAGCACCGGCAGGACGCACGGCGACACCGCCGTGATCACGCCGGCGAGCAGGCCGATGCCGATCAGGACGAGCACAGGATTATCGAGCGCCTCGCCTGGTGATTCGTTACAGGATGGCGATTCAGATCTACCAGGCCGAGTGGTGCCCGCACTCCCACCGCGTGCGGCAGCGCCTGACCGAGCTCGGCGTCGAGTACGAGGCGAGGCAGGTCGAGGCGGAGCCTGGCGACCGCGAGCACCTGCGCCACGTCTCCGGCCAGGAGTCGATCCCGGTGCTGGTCGACGGCGCGGTCGTGGTCGCCGGCCCGGACGAGATCATCGCCTGGCTCGACGAGCGCTTCGAGCCGCGCACCGACGCGGAGGCGCACCGGCGGCAGGCGATCGACGAGGCCGCGCTGCTGGCGGAGGCGCCGCCGGCGTGGCCGGCGGCGCCCTAGCCGACGGGACGGCTAGTACCCGCCGCCGCCGCTCCCGCCCGAACCTCCGCCGCCGCCGGTGTAGGTCACCAGCAGCACGACCGCGACGACGATCGCCGCCACGATCAGTCCGATCGCGAGCCAGCGCGCCCGGCTCCAGCCCCTCATCCCCGTGGTGTCGTTCGGGGTTGTAGGTGGCCATGGCCACCTCCCTTCGCAGTCGGGGTGAGGTAGGAGTACGGCCCGGCGCGCCGACCGGTTTGGCAGAACCGACTAGGCCGCGTCCTGTGCGGGCGTCTCTGCCGGCCCGCCGGCCGGCGCCTCGGCCTCGCCTTCGGCGGGCCGTGGCTTGCGCCGGCGGCGCCGCTTCTTCGGCGCCTGCTCGGCGTCCGCGGCCAGCGCCTCGTCCTCGGCCGGAGCCTCGGCGCCTTCGGGATCGCTCGCCTGCGTCTCGGTCGTCGCCGGCGCGGCCGCCGCGCCGCCCTTCTTCTTGCGCCGGCGGCGCCGCCGCGTCCGCGACGGCCCCGTCTTCGGCTGCGGCAGGCTCTCGGCGATCCAGCCGGCGACCTCCTGGATCGTGCCGAGCCGCTCGCGCGCGGCCTCGAGCAGCTGGTTCGCGCGCGGCGTGTACCCCTCGGCGGAGGCGAGCAGCGCGGCGCCCACCTCGCGCGGCATCTCGAGCGCCGCGTTGACGAGCTTCGCCGCGTTCTCCTCGTGCCGGTGGCCGCGCGAGTTCGCGAGCGCGCCGAGCAGCCGCTTCGCGTCGGGGTACTCCTGCGATGCCTTGCGATCGAGCTGCTTGCGCACCGCGCGCGAGAGCCGCCAGGTCCAGCGGGCGAGGATCTGGTCCGGCGCGTCGGGCTTCCCGTCCGCGATCGCGCGCAGCAGGATCCGGACGCCGGCGGCGCGGTCCTTCTCCCACGGCGGCGCCTGCGTCACGAGCGTGACGAGGTCGTCGAAGTCGGCGCGCTCGACGCGCATCGAGACGCGGTCGGCGAGCGCGATCAGGCGCAGCCGGCGGTTCGGGTTCTGCGCGGCGCAGGTCGAGAGGAAGCGCTCCATCGCGCGCTTCGAAGCGCCCTGCGAAGTCAGCTTCTCGACGAACGACGCGCGCTCGTCGAAGCGCAGCTGCCGTCCGGCGATCTCGCCCCAGAACTCCTGCTCGTCCTCGTCGAGGAACTTCGGGTCGACGCGCTGCCACTCGCGCGCGATCACCAGCTGGCGCCGCAGCACGTCGGGCGTCACCGGCACGAGCCAGGACGCGGGAGTCAGCTTGCGGCGCGCGCGACGCTGCATCCGGCGGCGCGGGGCGGGCGTGACACGCGCGCCCTCGCGGTAGAAGTCGGCGTCGAGCAGCGAGTGCAGGGACACGACGCGCTCGTTGTGCGTCGCGCTCTTCGGCGTGAAGTCGACGACGATGCCGGCTTCCTTGCGCGGGTGGATGCGCATGATGCGGCCGATCCGCTGCTGGTACACGCGCCGCGACGCGGTGGGGGCGAGGTGCATGACGACGGTCGCGCGCGGGGAGTTCCAGCCTTCGGCGAGCAGCATCGCGTTGATCAGCACGTCGATCTCGCCGCGCTCGTAGCCGGCGAGCACCTCGGCCAGCTTCACCGGCGGCGTCCGGCCCGAGACGGCCTCCGCCTTGATCCCGGCGGCGCGGAAGGCGGTGGCGAGGTTGTAGGCGTGGTCGACGCCGGCGGCGTAGACGATCCCGGGCGTGTCGCCGAAGCGCTCGCGGTACAGCGTCGCGGCGGCCATGTTCAGCGCCTCGTGGTCGAGGGCCTGCGCCAGCGCGCGCTCCTCGAAGTCGCCGCCGACGATCGGCACCTGGTTGATCGCCGCCACCGGCGGCACGCGCAGGCACCGAAGCGGTGCGATCAACCCGCGGCGGGCGGCGTCGGCGAGCGGCAGGTCGTCGACGGAAGCGGGGAAGACGTCGGAGACCTGCTTCGCGATCAGCTGCTCCGTCGCCGTCATGCCGACGTAGATCGGCTCGGACAGCTTCCGGATCGCGGTCGACGTCTTCTCGCCGAGCGCGGTGTGCGCCTCGTCGCAGATCACGAGCTGGTACGCGTCGTGCGCGACCTCGTCGACGTGGCGCGCGAACCACGCGTACGTCTGGATCGTGATCGGGCTCGCCGGCCGCTTCGCGGTGTGGCCCTCGAGGATCGCGTCGGTCAGCCGGCTGCCGTAGCCGTGGTCGGTCAGCTCGCGGCGGAACTGGTCGACCAGCAGCCGCCGGTGGGTGAGGATCAGCACGCCCTCGGTGCGCGCCGCCTCGACGAAGCCCGCGGCCGCGATCGTCTTGCCGGAGGCGGTCGGGTGCCGGAAGCGGTAGCGGCGCACGGCGCCGGGATCCTGGTCGAGCGGAAGCGGCTCCGGCTCGTCGTCCTCGTCCGCCGTCGCGGAGAGCCCGAGCTCGTCGTCCGGCTCGTCCTCGTCCTCGGCGAGCGGCTCCTCGGCGCTCTGCCCGTTGCCGTTCTCGCCCTTCTGCACCGCCGCGATCAGCTCGGTGAGCATCCCGGCGAGCGCGTCCACCTGGTGACGGCGGAGCTCGGCGCCGGAGGCGAGCCGCGGCGGCCGCTCGGAGAGCACGCGCTCGAGGCCGAGCATCAACGCGTAGCGGACCTTCCACTCCGGCGACGGCTCGGCGCGGCCGGCGGCCAGCTCTGCCAGCGCGTCGTCGAGCGCGCGCCGCCTGGCGGTGCCGGGAGCGAGAACGACGTCCGCGTCCTCGTCGGGGCGGAGGAACGGTTCCCCTGCCCACGCTTCTGCTCGGAGAGCATCGGCCCTGATTGCGGCCGCCTCCTCCGACTCGATCGGAGTAGTGATGGTGTCTGACAATGCGCGCGACACGTGTGCCGTGCCGCCTCCTCAAAGGGTGCGCCTGCGGTGAATCCCCTTCGCCCGGCGCAGGTTCCACAATACCCGAACCGGCGGCGGATGGAACCCCCGCCCGGGGCCGAGTCCCTATTCGCCGAGGCCGCCGAAGACGGCGAACGGGCTCGGGAGGCGGGCCTCCCAGACGATCTCGCCGCCGAGCTCGACCTCGCCGTGCAGCCGCGCCGCCAGCTCGTCGGCCTGCTCCTTGCTCGCGCAGCCGGCGATCACGTACGACCAGCGCCGGACGACGCCGTAGCCGTCGCGCTCGAGCCGGTCGGCGAGCTCGCGCGCGGCGCGGTGGTCGCGGCAGGGGATCCGCACCTCCCACGGCGCGTACCCCTCGGCGACCGTCTCGGCGTCGCCGGGCAGCGCCTCGCTGTCCCAGCGCTCCTCGTCGGCGAGCCACCGCTCCCTGACGACCTCACGCGGCCGGACGCCGAGGTCGGCGAGCTCGGCGTCGATCGCCTGCTGCGCGCGCTCGAGCTCGAGCGACGTCGAGGCGTAGACGAACACGGTGTCCTCGTCGTGCGTGACGGCGACCCGGCTCTGCTTGAGCTCGTCGGCAAGCTCCTCCGCGTCGGTCCGCCGCAGGCGGCTCAGCAGCCCGCCCGCGTGCTCGACGGGGAGCTCGATCCGCAGGCGCCAGTCGTCGCGTGCCATCGCCCGCGCAGGCTAGTCGCTCGCCGCCCGTCCCGCCGGGACGTGTCCTGGCTCAGAGCTGGGACAGGTCCCGAACCGCCACGCGCGGCTCAGGCGACCGCGGCGAGCGATTCCAGCCGCGAGCGCAGCCACGGCAGCTCGCTGCGCTCCGCCTCCAGCACGTCGCCGTGCAGCTGGATGATCACGCCGCCGGCCGGGGCGAGATGGTCGGCGGCGCCGGCGAGCAGCCGCCGGTAGTGGTCGAGCCCGTCGCCGGTCGAGTAGACGGCGGCCTCCGGCTCGTCCTCGTAGCCCGCCGCGCCGGGAGCGAGGTACGGCAGGTTGGCGACGATCAGGTCGAGGTCGCGCGGGATGCCATCCAGCAGGTCGCCGTGGACGAGGTGCACCTGCGCCCCGAGCCCCTCGGCGTTCCGCGACGCGAGCGCGAGCGCGCTCGCGCACTTGTCGGTCGCCCACACCTCGACGTCGGGTGCGCGCAGCGCGATCGTGACCGCGATCACCCCCGCGCCGGTGCCGACGTCGGCGACGCGCGCGGGGCCGGAGCCGACGCGGGCGAGCGCGGCGTCGACGAGCCGCTCGGTCGCGGGCCTCGGCGTGAAGACGCGCCCGGGCTCGATTGCGAAGCTCAATCCGTGGAAGACGGTGCTCATGCCCTCTAGTACAACGTAGCCCGATGAACTGGATTCCCGTTGCGACCGAGAAGCAGGCAAAGTACGAGCGGCAGTTCGGCGAGGAGGACGAGCGTTCCTTCGTCCGCCGCGGCAACGCCGCCTACGCCGCGGGCCTGGCGCTGCTGATGGCCGGCGACTCGGACGCTGCCGGCGAGTGGCTCCGCCGTGCCGCCGCCCGCTGGCGCGAGAGCTGGGACGCCGGCGCCGCGACCGACGCGTGGGGCAGGCCGATCGGCGCGCTGAAGGCGTCGCTGCTCGCCCGCCACGAGCCGGCGGTCGAGGAGCTCGCGCGCTGGACGCTCGAGCTCGGCGCCGCGACCGCCGCATCCCCGATCGGGCGCTACGCCGCGACGCTCGCCCTGCTCGCGCTCGGCCGCTGGCCGGAGGCGCGTCACGTCGCCGAGTCGCTGCGCGAGCGCGACGACTTCCCGCGCGACGTCGCCGACGCGCTCGCCTCGATCTCCGCGCACGACGTCGTCCAGTACGTGCAGTCCGTCGAGTCGGTCGTGACCTCCTTCGAGACGCGCACCGAGTACCTCGAGGACCTGCCGGTCGCCGACACCGCGCTCGTGCTGGCCGAGCTGGCGCGGCGCCGAGGCATCGACGAGCCGCTGCCCGCGTCGCGCGTCTTGCCCTAGCGCTTGTCCTCGCCCTGCTCGATCGCGGGGTGGAACGCGATCGTCACCGTCTGCTGCGGCTGCGTCTCGTCCTCGAGCTCCGTCAGCTTCTCGATCAGCTCGTTGAACAGCTCGCGCACCGTCTCGACCGACAGCTTCGTGTGCACCTGCGCGCTGCGGAACTCGCCGCGCGCGGCGTGGCGCTCGAAGCCGCGCTGGAGCTCCCGCAGCTGCGCCGCCTGGAGGCCGCTCGCGAGCCCGGCCGCGCGGAGCTCGGGGCCGACCTTGAAGTGCTTCGCGGCGCTGCGGTACGGCTTCTCGCGGCCGCTGCCCGGCGCGAGCTCGATCAGCCCGGCCCGGTGCAGCATCCGCACGTGGAAGTGCAGGTGGCCCGGATCGACCTCGAGCCGAGCCGCCAGCTCGCGGTTCGTCAGCGGCTCCTGCGCGTCGCCGAGCACCTGGAGCACCTTCAGCCGGAGCGGGTGCCCCATCGCCTTCAGCTGCTCCGGCAGGTGCAGCTCGAGCACCGACTGCTGCGCGGTCTCCGTCATCTGCCGTCCAGTCTCGCTGCTGCGGCTTCGTCGAGGTAGACCTCGACGGGAGCCGGCGCGAGGCGCAGGAGGCTGGCGGGCACCTCGGGCGAGGCGTCGCCGCCGAACGCGGCCGCGACCGCGTCGGCCTTCTCCTCGCCGGTGGCGAGGAAGACGATGCGCGCCGCCGACTGGAGCTGCGGCATCGTCATCGTCACGCGCTCGACCCAGGGGTCGAGACCGGCGGGGCCGCTCGTCGCGCGCCGGTCGGTGACGCCGAGTTGCGGGGACCCGGGGAAGAGCGAGGCGACGTGCCCGTCCGGCCCGAGGCCGAGCAGGAGCAGGTCGAGCGTCGCGCCGTCGAGCTCCTCGTCGAGCTCGGCGGCCGCCTCCGCCGGCGGCAGCTCGCCGCGGATGCGATGCATCGCGCGCGGCGGCAGCTCCAGCCGGTCGAGCAGGTTGACCTTCGCGAGCTTGTAGTTCGAGCGGTCGTCGTCGGGAGGCACGCAGCGCTCGTCGCCCCACCAGAGCGTGACGCGGCCCCAGTCCGGCTGCAGCGCGGCCGCGCGCTCGTACGCGCGCGCCGGTGTGGTGCCGCCGGTGAGCACGATCGAGCCGCCACGCGCGGCCTGGTCGGCGAGGAGTCGCCCGAGCTCGACGCACGGGTCCGGCACGACGTGGAGCTCAGGCTGCGGCGCTGGCACGCGGCAAGGTTATGTAACCGGCGTGGAAGCCTGCGAGCAGGTAGACGCTTGCCAGGCCCGCCCACTCGCCGTACGGCGCGAGCAGGTCGTCCGTCTCCTCCGCCTCGACGCGCCGTCCCCACAGCGCCGCCGCGAGCTTCACGAGCCCGAGGTCGCGGGCCAGCCCGTGCTCGTAGCGGCCGAGCCCGTGCAGGCAGACGATCCCGACCGACCACGGCCCGAGGCCCCGCTCGCGCGCGAGGCGGCGCGCGACCGCATCCGTCGGCTGCGCGCGAAGCGCCTCCAGGTCGAGCGTGCGACAGAGCCGGACGAGCGCGGCGGCGCGCCGCGCGCCGAGCCCCAGCCGGCCGAGCTGCGCGGGTGAGAGGCGGCCGAGGTCGGCGCGCGTCGGCGACGCGTGCAGACCGCCGAGCTGCGGGGTGCACGCGCGGATCACCGTGCGCTCGATCTGCCGCGCCCGGCTCGCCTGGATCAGCTGGCCCGCGACCGCCCGCAGCAGCGACTGCGCAACCGTGCCGGTGCGCAGTGGGCGCAGCCCGCGGATCCGGCGCAGCGTCTCACCGAGCAGCGGGTCGGTCGCGAAGCGGCGGACGAACTCCGAGTGGTCGTCGTCGAGCCCGAGCACGAAGCGGACGTGGTCGACGCCCGCGTCCGTCCCCGCAGCGACGACGACCCGCCCGTCGTTGCGCTGCACCGCGTGCACGCGCTCGAGCCGCCCGTCGATCGAGACGGTGGCGCGGTAGGTGCCGTCGGTCGCGACGCACGTCGCGTCGCTCGCGAGGCGGCCGGAGACGCGGAGGGAGTACGGGCCCCGCGGGCGGAGCTCGGCACGGACGGGCATCGCCACCACTCTAGAAGTACGCTCCGCCGGTGGTGCGCCGGGTCGCGTCGCGGGTCTCCATGCGGAGCCGGGAGCGGAAGCTGGAGCTGTTCCGGGAGCTCTGTGCCCCGGGCCCGCAGACGACGGTCGTCGACGTCGGCGTCACCGACGCTCCCTTCGGCGCCGGCTCCACGGACAACTTCTTCGAGGCGCTCTACCCGTGGCCGGAGCGGATCACCGCCGTCGGCAACACGGGCCTCGACCGCTTCCGCGCCGCCTTCCCGCAGGTGCGCGCCGTCCAGGCCGACGGGCGCGAGCTGCCGTTCGCCGACGGCGAGTTCGACCTCGGCTTCTCGAACGCCGTCGTCGAGCACGTCGCCGGCGGCCGCGACGGGCAGCGGCGGTTCGTGCACGAGCTGTGCCGTGTCACCGCCCGCGTCTTCGTGACGACGCCGAACCGGCTCTTCCCGCTCGAGGTGCACACGCTGCTGCCGTTCGTGCACTGGCTGCCGGCGCGCGCACGGGCGCGCGTGATCCCGTTCGACGACGTGCTCGACCCGCTGACGCCGAAGGCGTTCGCGTCGCTCTTTCCTTACAGCGTGCGTGTAGTCAACACGGGTATGACGCTGATCGCGGTCGGCCCGCGATGATGTGGAAGCGCCCTGTCTGGGCGCTGCACGTCCTGATCGTCGGGCTGGCGCTGCACAACCTGGTGGTCTCGCAGCTGTGGCGCGCCGGGCTGCGCGGGACGCCGCTGACGGTCGTCTCGGCGTGGAAGGACGTGCTGCTGCTCGTCGCGCTCGCGCTCGTCGTGCACGCGCGCCGACGCGCGCTGCTCTCCTCGCCGGTCGACTGGCTCGCGCTCGCGTTCGCCGGCTTCGTCGTCCTCTACGCGCTGCTGCCGCAGTCGTGGCTCGGCGGAGGGGCGACGCACAAGGGCGTCCTCTACGCGGCGCGTCACGACCTGCTCCCGGTCGGTGGGTACTTCCTCGGCCGTGGCCTCGCGCTGACCGGGGACGAGCGCCGCCGCGTCTGCCGCACCGTCCTGCTGACGGCCGCCTTCGTCGCGGTGTACGGGCTGCTCGACGTCTTCCTCGTCCCGCTCTCGTGGTGGCGCGAGTCGGGCGGGTGGTTCTCGGACCAGCTCGGCCTGACGTACCAGGGGCTGAGCAAGCTGCCGGAGAACTTCGTCTACAACGCCGGCGGCAACGTCGTCTACCGGCGGCTCACGTCGTCGTTCCTGTCGCCGCTCGCGACCGCCTACCTGCTGGTCGTCGCGCTCTTCCTCGTGCCGTTCCGCGGCCGCCGCTTCGGCGCGCCGCTCGCGCTGCTCCTCTTCGCCGCGCTGCTCTGGACGCACACCCGAGCAGCGCTCGTCGCGCTCGTGCTCGGCCTGTTCCTGCTCGCCGCGCTGCGGCGGCGGGTCTTCCCGCTGATGGTCGCCGCGGTCGTCGTCGTCCTCGGTCTCGCGTTCGCGAAGGAGTACGCGCACGTCGCGCCGCGGACGCACTTCACGCCGCAGGAGGTCGTCGTCCAGGAACGGAACGCGAAGCAGCATCCCGGCGCGTCGAACCAGGCGCTGAGCGCGAACGAGTCGTCGCTGCGAGAGCACTGGGCGAGCCTGAAGGCCGGCGTGCGCACGGTCGTCCACCACCCGCAGGGCTACGGCCTCGGCAACGCCGGCGTCACCGCCGAGCGCACGCATGTGGCCGTGCTCGCGGGCGAGTCGACCTACACCGAGCTCGGGGTCGAGACCGGCCTGGCGGGCGCGCTCGCGTTCGTCCTGTGGTCGCTCGCGCTCCTGCGCGCGACGTTCCGTCGCGCCTGGCTGGCCGCCGCGTTCGCGGCGGTGCTCTTCCTCGGCCTGCAGACGGACATCGTCGGCATTCCCTGGATCGCCGTGGTCGTCTGGGCGCTGGCCGGCGATGCGGTGAAGCGCGCGGAAGTGTGACGAGTCGGCAACTCTTGTGCGCCGAGGGCCGAATGGACACTTGCGCGGCGGCGCGGCGCTCGTAGCCTGGATGGCGTGCGCGTCTCCCTTCCCGAGCTGGTGCTGCTCGCCGGCGCTGCGGCGGCGCTCGTCGCCGCGCTGCCGCGCTGCTCGGGCCGGAGCGCGCCGCGCGTCGTCGTGCGCGCGAGCTGGGCGCTGACGCCGGGCGTCCTCAACGCCGACGTCACGCAGGCGACGATCCGCTCGACGATCTGCCGCTCCGGCTGGACGAAGACGATCCGGCCGGCCTCGTCGTACACGTCGGAGTTGAAGGTGCGGCAGCTCGAGGCGCAGGGGCTACGCGGGCCGCCGTCGGCCTACCAGGAGGACCACCTGATCAGCCTCGAGCTCGGCGGGCACCCGACCGACCCGCGCAACCTGTGGCCGGAGCCCTACCCGCGCGCGTCCGAGGTCGACCGGCTCGAGAACGAGCTCCACCAGCAGGTCTGCACGGGGTCGCTGACGCTCGCCGAGGCGCAACGCCGGGAGTCGGCCCTCAAGCACGCAGACGGGTGACCAACCGGCGGAGCAGGTCGGCCAGTTGCTCCTGCTCGGCGCGGGAGAGCACCTCCGACGCCGCCGGCGCGAACGCCGCCGCGGCGCGCGCGCCGCGCTCCTCGTAGCGCCGGCGCCCGGCCTCCGTCGCGGCGACGCGGACGGCGCGCCGGTCGTCCGGGTCGGTGTGGCGGTCGACCAGGCCGAGCTCGACGAGCGCGTCCACGGCGCGGCTCGCGGCGGGCGCGGAGACGCCGAGGCGGTGTGCGAGGTCGGTCAGGCGCAGGGGGCCGTCGCGGCACGTCTCGAACAGCGCCAGGCGCTGCGTCATCGACATCGGCGGGCCCTCGTCGGGGCCGCCGGTGATCCGCGTCAGCTGCCGGATCAGCGCGCCGAGCTCGTCGAGGATCAAGCCCGGGAGGGAGGGGTCGCGCTTGCCCATGCCCACATTGTTGCACAGCGGAATAGTTGCGTCGGTTTGCTATCTTCCCACCGTGACCGACCCCTCGCAGCCGCTCGCCGACGCCGCGCCGCAGCCGCAGCAGCGGCTCCGCCTGATCTTCGCGGCGCTGATGCTCGTGCTGCTGCTCGCGTCGCTCGACCAGACGATCGTCTCGACGGCGCTGCCGACGATTGTCGGCGACCTGGGCGGCCTCCAGCACCTGTCGTGGGTCGTGACCGCGTACCTGCTCTCGGCGACGGTCGCGGGGCCGCTCTACGGCAAGCTCGGCGACCTGTACGGCCGCAAGCCGGTGCTCCAGGCGGCGATCGTGATCTTCCTCGCGGGCTCGGCGCTCTGCGGGCTCAGCCAGAGCATGGTCGAGCTGATCGCCTTCCGCGCGCTCCAGGGCCTCGGCGCCGGCGGGCTGATCGTCGTCACGCTCGCGGTGGTCGGCGACATCATCGCGCCCAGCGAGCGCGGCAAGTACCAGGGGTACTTCGGCGCGGTCTTCGGCGTCTCGACGATCGTCGGCCCGCTGATCGGCGGCTTCTTCGTCGACAACCTCTCGTGGCGCTGGATCTTCTACGTCAACCTGCCGGTCGGCGCCGCGGCGCTGCTGATGATCGCCGCCGCCTTCCACGCCCGGACGGAGCGCCGCCGGCACGCGATGGACTACCTCGGCGCCGCGGTGCTCGGCGGCCTGCTCTCCTCGATCGTGCTCTTCACGAGCCTCGGCGGGACGACGTGGGCGTGGGGGTCGGCGCAGATCGTCGGCCTGATCGCGCTCAGCATCGCGTTGCTCCCCCTGTTCGTCTGGATCGAGAGTCGCGCGGCCGAGCCGATCCTGCCGCTCAGCCTCTTCCGCAACCACACGTTCTCGGTCACGAGCGCGATCGGCTTCATCGTCGGCTTCGCGCTCTTCGGCGCCGTCACGTACCTGCCGCTGTACCTCCAGGTGACGAAGGGGTCGAGCCCCACGAAGTCCGGGCTCCAGCTGACGCCGTTGATGGCGGGCGTGCTGGTCACGTCGATCGTGAGCGGCCAGCTGATCTCGCGCCTCGGCCGCTACAAGGTGTTCCCGATCCTGGGGACGGCGGTGGTCGCGATCGGGATGGGGCTGCTCTCGCAGCTCGGGGCGTCCACGCCGACGGTGGTGGCCGCCCTCGACGCGATGGTCGTCGGCCTCGGGCTCGGCATGGTGATGCAGGTGCTCGTGCTGGCGGTGCAGAACGCGGTCCCGCCGGGCGTGATGGGCGTCGCGACGAGCGGCTCCACGACCTTCCGCCAGGTCGGCGGCCTGGTCGGTGTCGCGCTCTTCGGGACGATCTTCGCGAACCGCGTCAGGGTCGAGCTGGCGCATCGGCTGCCGCACGGCGCGCGCATCCCGAACACGATCAACCCCGCCGGCATCAAGCACCTGCCGCTCGCCGACAAGCACGCGTTCGTCGAGGCGTTCGCGGCGGCGCTCCACCCGGTGTTCGTGACGGCGGCGGGAATCTCGCTGGTCGCCTTCGCCCTGACGTGGCTGCTGCGCGAGGTGCCGCTGCGCACGAAGACGCACGCCGGCAGCGCCGTCCCGCCGCCGGCGCCCGAGCCCGAAGCGGTCTAGGTCCGCGAGGCAGGAAGGCGCCGCCGCCGCCCGAAGGGGTCGGGGCAGCGTCCGCTGCGAGAAAAGCGACGACCGGAAGGGGTCGAGATGCCGAAGAAGGCCACCGAGGCCGCCGCGACGAAGACGAAGGCGACGGCCAAGAGAATCGCGACGCGCCGCCCGAAGACGATGGAGCCGATCGTCCTGACGTGGGACGAGATCGCGACGCGCGCGTACTACATCCACCTCGAGTCGGGCGGCGACCCGACCGAGAACTGGCTGCGCGCGGAGCGCGAGCTCCTGCCGGCGTAGCCCGAGCGGAACGAGGACGGCGGGGCGGCCCGGCTCGATGGGGCCGCCCCGCAACGGCTCCGCGCCCGCCTCCCTATGCGGGATCGCCACACTGCGGGAAATCCCGAACCGGCGGTCGCGGGGCGCAGTGCTATAACGGCCGAAGTGGCCAAGCCGGTCGAGCAACTCGACTCCGTCGTCATCCGCTTCGCAGGCGACTCGGGCGACGGCATGCAGCTGACGGGCGGCCGCTTCACCTCCGAGACGGCGCTCAAGGGCAACGACCTCGCCACCTTCCCGGACTTCCCGGCGGAGATCCGGGCG
Source organism: uncultured Gaiellales bacterium (assembly GCA_964496175.1). Lineage (GTDB taxonomy): Bacteria > Actinomycetota > Thermoleophilia > Gaiellales > Gaiellaceae > PALSA-600. The sequence continues at coordinate 33,145 of CAZBYA010000007.1, forward strand.
CCGGCCGGCTCGCTGCCGGGCGTCTCGGGCTTCCAGCTTCACTTCGCCGACCACGACATCCTGACGCCGGGCGACCGGCCGGACGTGCTGGTGGCGATGAACCCGGCGGCCCTGAAGACGAACCTGAGCGACCTGCCGAACGGCGGGACGCTGATCGTCGACACCGACGCGTTCAACGACCGCAACCTCCAGAAGGCGGGGTACGCGTCGAACCCGCTCGAGGACGGGTCGCTGGTCGACTACCAGGTGCACGCGGTGCCGCTGACGTCGATGACCGTCGGGGCGCTGAAGGACGTCGAGGGCGTCACCGCGCGCGAGGCCGAGCGCGCGAAGAACATGTTCGCGCTGGGGCTGATGTCGTGGCTGTACGGCCGCCCGGTCGACTCGACGCTCGACTTCCTCCAGACGAAGTTCGCGAAGCGCCCGGAGATCGCCGAGGCGAACGTGAAGGCGTTCAACACCGGCTACCACTTCGGCGAGACGTCCGAGTCGTTCGCCGTCCAGTACGAGGTGAAGCCGGCGAAGCTGCCGCCGGGGACGTACCGCCAGATCACCGGCAACTCGGCGCTGTCCTACGGGCTGATCGCGGCGTCGAAGCTGTCGGGGCTGCCGCTCTTCCTGGGCGCGTACCCGATCACGCCGGCGTCGTCGATCCTCGAGGAGCTGGCGAAGCACAAGGCGTTCGGCGTGCGCACGTTCCAGGCCGAGGACGAGATCGCGGCCGTCGGCGCCGCCATCGGCGCATCGTTCGGCGGCGCGCTCGGCGTGACGACGTCGGCGGGCCCCGGCGTCGTCCTGAAGGCGGAGGCGGTCGGGCTCGCGATCATGCTCGAGCTCCCGCTCGTGATCATCGACGTGCAACGTGCGGGCCCGTCCACCGGCATGCCGACGAAGCCCGAGCAGGCCGACCTGCTGATGGTGCTCTTCGGGCGCAACGGCGAGTCGCCGGTGCCGGTGCTCGCGGCCGGGACCCCCGGCGACTGCTTCTACGCCGCGATCGAGGCGGCGCGTGTCGCGCTCACGTACCGCACGCCGGTCTACCTGCTCTCCGACGCGTACCTGGCGAACGGCACCGAGCCGTGGCGGATCCCGGACATCGCGTCGCTCGAGCCGATCCCGGTCGAGTTCGCGCACGCGAACGGCGGCGGCGAGTTCCTGCCGTACCAGCGTGACCCCGAGACGCTCGCGCGCCCGTGGGCGGTGCCCGGCACGCCGGGGCTCGAGCACCGGATCGGCGGCCTCGAGAAGGCGAACGAGACGGGCAACGTCTCGTACGACCCTGAGAACCACGACCTGATGACGCAGCTGCGCGCGCAGAAGGTGGCGGGGATCGAGGTGGCGGACACGCCGGTCGACCACCAGGAGGGCGCCGACCTGCTGGTGCTGTCGTGGGGCGGCACGTTCGGGCCGGTGCACGCGGGCGTGCGCGAGGTGCGGCGGCGCGGCGGCAAGGTCGCGCATGCGCACCTGCGCTGGCTGAACCCGTTCCCGGCGAACCTCCGGCACCTGCTGGAGAGCTACGACAAGGTGCTGATCCCGGAGATGAACCTCGGCCAGCTGGCGATGCTGATCCGCTCGAGGTTCCTCGTCGACGCGGTGAGCTACAACCGCGTCACCGGCAAGCCGTTCAAGTCGGGCGAGATCGCCGACGCGATCGAGGCGCTGCTGTGACGGCCGAGCTGAAGCTGACCGCGAAGGACTTCAAGTCCGACCAGGAGGTCCGCTGGTGCCCGGGCTGCGGCGACTACGCGATCCTCGCGGCGGTGCAGAGCTTCATGCCGGAGCTCGGCATCCCGCGCGAGAAGATCGTGTTCATCTCGGGCATCGGCTGCGCGGCGCGCTTCCCGTACTACATGCAGGCGTACGGGATGCACTCGATCCACGGCCGCGCGCCGGCGATCGCGACCGGGCTCGCGGTCTCGCGTCCCGACCTGTCGGTGTGGGTGGTGTCGGGCGACGGCGACGCGCTTTCGATCGGCGGCAACCACCTGATCCACGCGCTGCGCCGCAACGTGAACATCAAGATCCTGCTCTTCAACAACCGCATCTACGGGCTGACGAAGGGGCAGTACTCGCCGACGTCGGGGCAGGGCAAGGTGACGGGCTCGACGCCGATGGGCTCCATCGACTACCCGTTCAACCCGCTGTCGCTGGCGCTCGGCGCGGACGCGACGTTCGTCGCGCGCGCGCTCGACGTCGACAAGCCGGGGCTGACGAGCGTCCTGCGCCGCGCGGCGCAGCACGGGGGCGCGGCGTTCGTCGAGATCTTCCAGAACTGCAACATCTACAACGACGGCGAGTTCGACTACATCCGCGAGGACAAGGACGCGCGGACGTACCTCGAGCACGGCAAGGAGTTCGCGTCGACGGGCATCGTCCATGACGAGACCGACTTCGCGACCGCGTTCGCGCTGTCGAAGGTGACGTGGGAGACGCACGGCGCGATCCCGCTGGGCGTGTTCCGGGACGTGCAGCGCGACTCGTACGACGAGCTCGTCCAGGCGCAGCTCGACAACGCCAAGGGCGACGGGGACCTGCAAGCCCTCGTCGGCTCGGGCGACACCTGGGCGATCGCCTGATCCTCTACCAGGTCTACCTGCGGTCGTTCGCGCGCGATCTCCCGACGGCTGCGGTCTCGATCGAGCACCTACGTGGTCTGGGCGCACGTGCTGTCTGGCTCTCGCCGATCCACCCGTCGCCGAACGTGGACTGGGGCTACGACGTCGCCGATTACTACGACGTCCACGCCGACTACGGCACGCTCGCCGATTACGACGCGCTGATCGCCGAGGCCCGCGCCCACGACGTCGACGTCTGGCTCGACCTCGTCCCCAACCACACCTCCGACCGCCACCCCTGGTTCACCGACAACCCCGAGTACTACGTGTGGTCGAAGTCGATCCCCAACGACTGGACGTCGATCTTCACCGGCGGCACCGCCTGGAACTACGACAGCAAGCGCCACCGCTACTACCTCCACCAGTTCGCGCCGCAGCAGCCCGACCTCGACTGGTGGAGCCCCGACGTCCACGCCGAGTTCGAGCGCATCCTCCGCTTCTGGTTCGCCCGCGGCGTGCGCGGCCTGCGCATCGACGTCGCGCACGGCCTGATCAAGGACCGGGACCTCAGGGACGGCGTCGAGCACATGCGCCGCCGGCCCGAGGTGCACGAGATCTACCGCCGCTGGCAGGAGATCGCCGCCGAGTACGACCCGAAGCCGGTGCTGATGGGGGAGACGTACGTCCCGCTCGACGAGATGCTCGCCTACTACGAGCACCTCGACCTCGCGCAGAACTTCGAGTTCCTGAACGCGCGCTTCACGATCGGCGAGCTGCGCCCGATCGTCGAGCGCACGATGGCCGGCCTGCCCGCCGGCAGGCTCCCCGTCTGGTTCGGCTCCAACCACGACCACTCGCGCATGGCCACCCGCTGGGCCAAGGGCGACGAGCGCAAGCACCGAGCCGCGCTCTTCCTGCTCCTCACCCTGCCGGGCGTCGCGATCCTCTACCAGGGCGACGAGATCGGTCTCGAGGACGGCGACGTCCCGCCCGACCGCATCCGCGACCTCGCCACACCCTCCAGGGACCCCGCGCGCACGCCGATGCCGTGGACGCGCTCCGGCGAGGAGTGGCAGGACCCGTGGCTGCCGCTCTACGACACCTCGCGGAACGTCGAGGACCAGCGCGACGACCCCGGCAGCACCTTCAACTACACGCGCGACCTGATCGCAGCGCGCAAGCAGTTCACGGCCGACGACTACGAGACGCTCGAGAGCCCGAAGGGCGTCTGGGCCTACCGCCGGGGCGACAGGATCTGCCGCCTCAACATGACCGCGCGGAACATCGGCGACCTCGCCCCGTGGGAGGGAGTCGTCGAGTAGCGTCGAACCGCCGCTGCATGAAGGACTTCCGCGAGTTCCTGCTGCGGGGCAACCTCGTCGACATGGCGGTCGGCATCGTGATCGGCATCGCCTTCGCAGCCGTCGTCGGCGCGTTCGTCGCCGGCCTGATCACGCCGCTGATCGCCGCGATCGGCGGCAAGCCCGACTTCGCCGCCCTGACGTTCACGGTCAACCACAGCCACTTCCTCTACGGCCAGTTCCTGAACGCGCTGATCTCGTTCGTCGTGATCGCGGCCGTCGTCTTCTTCCTCGTCGTCAAGCCCGTGAACAGGCTGATGGCGGCGCGCAAGACGGAGCCCGAGGTCGAGTCGACGACGAAGCCGTGCCCGGAGTGCCTGAGCGAGATCCCCGTCGCGGCGCGCCGCTGCGCCTTCTGCACGGCGGAACTAACGCAGTAGGACGCGACCGTCGTCGGTGACGGTCCAGTGCGGGTTGTGCGCGACCTCCCACGGGTGGCCGTCCGGGTCGACGAAGAGCGCCGAGTAGCCGCCCCAGAACGTCTCCGCCGGCTCGCGCACGATCCGCGCGCCCGCGCGCCGCGCCTCCTCCGTCACGGCGTCGACCTCCTCGCGCGAGCGCGTGTTGTACGCGAGCGTGACGCCGCCCCAGCCGCCGCCGTCCTCCACGCCCGAGTCCTCCGCGAGCCGCACGCGGTCCCACAGCGCCACCACCAGCCCGCCCGCCTGGAAGAAGACGATGTCGTCGTCCGGCGCCGCGCCGGTCGACCAGCCGAGCGCTTCGTAGAACGCCCGCGACCGGGCGACGTCGGACACGCCCAGCGTGACCAGCGACAGCCGCTGCTCCATCAGCGCGGCTCGTGGCCGTGCTCGCGCATGAGCGCGTCGAAGCGCTCCCACTCGAGCGACCACGTCCTCTTCGCCTTGCCCGGCTTCCAGTCGACGGAGCCCCGGCTGACCTTCAGCTGACCGAGCCGCTCGCCGTCCTGGGTGACGACGATGTTGATGTCGACGTTCCCGACCGGCAGCTCGTGGTCGATGCGGAGTCCCACCGAGTGCGCCACGGGGAGACTCTATGCGGCCGGCCCCACGACCTCCAGCTGACCCGCCGCGAAGCACACCTTCAGCCCGGCCGTCGCGCGGCGCATCAGCGCGAACGACGGCCGGTTCTCCGCGTGCATCGTCGCGCGCAGCTCCTCGATCCCCGCCGCCCGCGCGTCCGCCGCGAGCTGCTCCATCAGCGCCGTGCCGATCCCCTGCCGCTGGTGCTCGTCGACGACCTCGAACGCGACGTCCGCCGACCTCCCGTCCCGGACGAGCCGCGCGATGCCGACGGGCTCGCCGTCGAGCCAGGCGACCAGCACGTGGTGCGTCGCGTCGACCCTCGACAGCTCGTCGAGCTCGCCCGCCCGCAGCGTCGTCTTCGCGCCGCCGAAGCGCAGCAGGCGCGAGCGGTCGGAGAGCCGGTCGAAGACCGCCTGCACCACCGCCGTCTCGCCGTTCCGGAGTGCCCTGATCGTGACCATGGCGGCATCGTCGCTGCGGGAGGTGGCCCGCCGCATCGGCGCGACGGGCCATCTTCGCGAGATGGCCCGTGCGGGCCACTAGCATCCCTCTACATGGACCAGGAGATCCGCTACCTGGACTTCCACGGCCGCCGGCTGGCGTACGCCACCGTCGGCGAGGGGCCGCCGCTGGTGGTCGGCCCGCGCTGGGTCTCGCACCTCGAGGAGGAGTGGGCGCTGCCGGAGGCGCGCACGTTCTTCCGCGAGCTTGCCCGCACGCACCGCGTGATCCGCTTCGACCGGATCGGCTGCGGGCTCTCCTCGCGCGAGCTCGACCCGAGGCCGACGATCGAGTCGGAGAGCGCGCAGCTCGAGGTGCTGATCGACGCCGCCGGCGGTAGCGCGTCGGTCTTCGCCACCTCCTGCTGCTGCCTCGCCGCCTCGCAGCTCGCCGTGCGGCGGCCCGCGAAGGTCGAGAAGCTCGTCTTCTTCGGCGGCTACGCGTCGCGCAACGACATCCCCGAGCCGACGCGGCAGTCGCTCGTCGAGTTCACGCGCCTGAACTGGCGGCTCGCCGCGCAGATGCTCGCGGGCCTGTTCGCGCCGCACGCCTCGGGCGACGAGATCCTCCACTCCACGCGCATGCAGCGCACCGCCGCCTCCGCCGAGGCTGCGTCGATCTTCCTCGAGCTCGACCTGAACGCCGACCTGCGCGACGTGCTGCCCCACGTGCAGACGCCGGCGCTCGTCCTGCACCGGCGCGGCGACCGCACCGTCCCGATCGGCCGCGGCCGCGAGCTCGCCTCGCTGCTGCCGAACGCGCGCTTCGTGCCGCTCTCCGGCGACTCGCACCTGCCGTGGCAGGACGACCAGCGAGAGGTGCACCGGGCGCTCGCCGGGTTCCTGCACGCGGAGGCGCCGCTCGAGACGAACGGCGCCTCGCCGCTCAGCTCGCGCGAGACGGAGGTTTTGCGTCTCGTCGCGACCGGCATGACGAACCGCGAGATCGCCTCGACCCTCGTCCTCAGCGAGCACACCGTGCACCGCCACGTCGCGAACATCCTCCAGAAGCTCTCGCTCTCGACGCGGGCCGCGGCCGCGACCCAGGCGATGCGGGCGGGGCTGATTTGACGCAGATCGCGGACGGCGTCGTCCGCCTCGGCACACCGCTCGTGAGCTGGTTCCTCGTCGCCGACGACGACGGCGTCACGGTGATCGACGCCGGCTTCGCCGGCTACTTCCACCAGCTCGACGGGGGCCTGCGCGAGCTCGGCCGCAGCCGCGACGACGTCAAGGCGCTCGTGCTCACGCACGGTCACGCCGATCACGCCGGCTTCGCCGAGCGGCTGCGCACCGAGCTGCGCGTCCCCGTCTACGTCCACCCGGGCGACCACCAGCTCGCCACGACCGGCACGGCCGTCGGAAAGAGCGAGGGCCCGATGCTGCCGTACCTCCGCCACGTCGACGCCTGGCGGCTGCTCTGGGAGTTCCGGCGCAACGGTGGCCGCAGCCCGGCGCCGATCGCCGAGGTGCGGACGTTCGAGGACGGCGAGGAGCTGCCCGTGCCGGGCAGGCCGCGCGTCATCCACACGCCCGGACACACCGACGGCCACGTCGTCTTCGTCGCGCACGGCGTCCTCTTCGGCGGCGACGCGATCTGCACGAAGAACCCGCTCACCGGCGAGCTCGGCCCGCAGGTGCTGCCGCGCGCCCTCAGCACGTCGGTGCAGGGTTCGCTCGACTCGCTCGACCGCCTCGCGGGCACCGGTGCGACGCTGCTCGCCCCCGGCCACGGCGAGCCGGCGCGGGACGTCGACGCCGCCGTCGCCGCCGCGAAGCGGCGCGGCCCTACCTGATCGCTGCCGCGACCGCGACCGGGTTGCCGAGCATCGAGAGGTGCCCGGCGCCGGGGACGAGCACGAAGCGCGTGCGCAGGTCGCCGGCCGTCTGCCGCCCCGCCGACACGGAGTCGACGGTGTCGTCGGCGCCCCAGACGACGAGCGACGGGACGCGCAGCGCGCGCAGCTCTCCGCGCGTGACGCCCTGGATGCCGTTGCCGAAGAGCCCCTGGAGCGCGTGCCGCGCGTCCTTTGCGCGGAACGGGTCGGTCCAGCGCGTCGCGTCCGCGCCCGTCAGCGGCGGGTGCTTCGGCCCGTAGGCGTTCGCGAGCAGCCGCTTCACCAGCCACGGCGAGTCGATCGCGAGCCGGTAGAGCGTCGTGAAGAACGGCGTGTGCACGAGGAGGCTGCGCAGCCAACCCGGCGGGCCGCCGATCGGCAGCGCGTCGCCGTCGAGCAGCACGATCCGGCTCGCGACGCCGCGCTGCGCCTCCCGCACCGCGACCGCGGCGCCGAGCGAGTGCCCGACGACGACCGGGTGGCCGAGCCCGAGCGTTCGCACGAACCCCTGCACCTGGTCGGTCCACTCGCTCAGGTTCCACGGCCCGTGCCTCTCGGTGTACCCGAAGCCGTCGAGGTCGAGCGCGTACACGCGATGACCCGCGCGCGCGAGCAGCGGCCCGACGGCGTCCCACACGAACGACGGCTCGACGAAGCCGCCGAGCAGCACGACCGGGCTGCCGCGCGAGCCCCAGCTGCGGTAGGCGGTGAGCACGCCGCCGGCGCGCACGAACTTTCCGTGCCAGAGCCTCGTCACGGGGACGTTCGGGTCGGAGGTCGCGAGGTTGAAGCCGACCGAGGCCAGCGTGACGAGCACCACCAGGCCGACGACCAGCGTGACGAGCCAACGGAGGATGCGCAACATCTAGGAGAAGCGGCCCACCAGCACGATCGTCGAACAAAGGGTGGGTCGAAACCGAAGCACCCAGTCGCCGAGTCCGGCGACCAGGCGCTCCGCGGGCCCGTGCCGGTAGCCGAGCCAATTCCTCCCTTCGACACGCCACGACGCCAACTCGAGGGACTGGGCGATGCGATGGAAGTCTGCGACCGTCGGCTCGCGCACGTGACCCTCGAAGCGCGGCGGCTCGAACCAGTCGTCGAAGCTCGACCAGTTCGTCCGTCCGACCGCCACTTCCAGGCGCTTCTTCGCGTTGACGGCATTCGGCGCGCCGATCGCCAGCTGGCCGCCGGAGGCCACGACTCGACGCAACTCGGCGAACAACGCTTTCGGGGAGTGGTGCCAGTGTTCGAGGCTGTCGAAGCTCACGACCGCGTCGAATGCCGAGTCGTCGAACGGTAGTGCCGCACCCGAGACGGCATCGTGCTCGACGAACTCGGTGCCCGCTGCCTCGAGCATGGCGCGGTGGTCCAAGTGCTCCGTGAAATACGGATGCGAGAACGTGTCGAGCACCGTCACCCGCGCTCCACGGTCGGCGAGCACGAGGCTCAGCGGGCTGTAGCCGCCGCCGATGTCCAGGACTCGCGTCGCGCCGGCGACCCAACCTGCCTCGTCGAGGTGACGCCGTGCCTCGGAGGGAATGGCAGCAGCGTCGTACACGTCACCGAAGCGACGGATGATCGCTTCGATCCGACGCAGCTCGGCCGCCCGATCCACGAGCGCATGCTAGAGGTCCGCGACGTCGGCCTTCGCCGCGGCAGTGGAACCCGGCGGTGCCGCAAACCGCCGAGCCCCACTAGCCGCGGGAAGGCATCCACCGAGACGGGGGGGTCGACGCGCCGCAGAGCGTCGGGGTGAGTGTCCCGGTGAACTTCATCGCGTCTCGGACTCTCTACCTCCCGTGTATGAGCGCAAGACCCGCTCCGTATGAATCAGGTCAGAGCCAGGCGGCGATCCGCCGGCCGACCTCCGTGCCCCGGTCCTCCTGGAGGAAGTGGCCGGCGCCCTCTACCGGCTCGGCGAGCTCCGCGTCCGGCAGCAGCTCCGCCAGCCGCTCCGCCGCGCGGCGCGAGAAGATCGGGTCGCTGTCCGAGAAGAGGACGAGCGCGGGCCGGTCGAAGCCGCGCAGCCGCTCGCGCACGTCGAGCATCGCCGCCGCCGACGGGTGATCGGACGAGGTCGCGACCAGCTCCGGGAAGCGGACGACGCCGACGCGCGACTCGGGCACCGGGAACGGCGCGTCGTAGCCCGCGATCACCTCGTCGGTGACGGGCTGCACGAGCGAGAGGCGCACCAGCTGGCCGGCGACGATGTCGGTGCCGACGCGGCGCATGAACGCCTGAAAGCGCAGCCACTCCTCGCTCGGCGCGCGGGCCCCGATCCCCGTGTTGAGGACGACGAGCCGCGCCACGCGCGCCGGGTGGTCGACGCAGAGGCGGAAGCCGATCGGGCCGCCCCAGTCCTGCACCACCACCGTCAGGTCGCGCAGGTCGAGCTCCAGGGCGAAGCGCTCGATCGAGCAGCAGTGCGCGTCGTACGAGTACCAGTCCGGGTCGGTCGGCTTGTCGGAGCGGCCGAAGCCGAAGTAGTCGGGCGCGAGGCAGCGCGCCCGGCCCACGAGCTCGGGGATCACCTGCCGGTAGAGGAACGACCACGTCGGCTCGCCGTGCAGGAGCAGCACCGGGTCGCCCGTGCCCTCGTCGAGGTAGTGCAGGCGCAGGCCGTCCTGCTCCAGGTAGTGCGGCCGGAACACGAAGCCCGGCAGGCCGTCGAAGCGCTCGTCCGGCGTGCGGTACGCGTCCACGGGACGACCCTAATCCGTAGAAAGCCGGATGTGCGCCCCGGGGCGCCGGGGCAGCCTCTCCGGCGTGAGCGCGCTCGACCTCGCCCGCTGGCAGTTCGCGGTCACCACGCTCTACCACTTCCTCTTCGTCCCGGTGACGATCGGGCTCGTCTGGTTCGTCGCCGGGTTCCAGACGGCGTGGTACCGGACGCGGGACGAGCGCTGGCTCCGCCTGACGCGCTTCTTCGGGAAGCTCTTCCTGATCAACTTCGCGCTCGGCGTCGTCACCGGGATCGTGCAGGAGTTCCAGTTCGGGATGAACTGGTCGGCGTACTCGCGCTACGTCGGCGACATCTTCGGCGCGCCGCTCGCGATCGAGGGGCTCGCCGCGTTCTTCATGGAGTCGACGTTCCTCGGCCTGTGGATCTTCGGCTGGGACCGCCTCAAGCCGAAGGTGCACCTCGCGACGATCTGGCTGGTCGGTCTCGGGACGACGATGTCGGCGTACTTCATCCTCGCCGCCAACTCGTGGATGCAGCACCCGGTCGGCTACCGGCTCAACCCCGTCACGCAGCGCGCGGAGATGACGTCGATCGCGAAGATCCTCACCAACTCGACGCTGATCCGCGCGTTCGGGCACACGATCGCCGCCGCCGCCCTGACCGCGTCGATGCTCGTGCTCGGCGTCGCCGCGTGGCACCTGCGCCGGCAGGCGCGCGACGCCCTCTTCGGCAGCGTGGCGCGGCTCGCGCTGTTGGTGACGCTCGTCGCGGCCGTCGCGACCGTGTTGCTCGGGCACGCGCAGGGCCAGCTGATGACGAAGCAGCAGCCGATGAAGATGGCGGCCGCCGAGGCGCTCTACCAGACCAAGTCCGGCGCGCCGTTCTCGCTCTTCGACCTCGGCCCGTGGCAGCGGCGCCCGTCGAAGGACCTCGTCTCGATCGCGATCCCGCACGGCCTCTCGATCCTCGCCACGAACTCGTGGAACGGCACCGTGCAGGGCATCAACGACCTGCAGCGCGAGGACGTCGCGAAGTACGGGCCCGGCGACTACCGGCCGATCGTCGGCGTCGACTACTGGAGCTTCCGGATCATGGCCGGCCTCGGCTTCCTCGCCGTGCTGCTCGCCGTCGCCGGGCTCTGGCTCGCGCGCGTGCCGGGCCGGCTCGAGGGCTCGAGCCGCTACCTGCGCCTCGCCGTCTGGGCGATCGCGCTGCCGGTCGTCGCCAACCTCGCCGGCTGGGTGTTCACCGAGCTGGGCCGTCAGCCGTGGGTCGTGCAGGGGCTGCTGCTGACGAGGAACGCCGTCTCGCCGAGCGTCGGGCCCTGGTCGGTCGGGCTGACGCTGTTCGGCTTCGCCGCGCTCTACGGCGTGCTCGCCGCCGTCGAAGGAATGCTGATGGTGCACGCGGCGAAGGCCGGGCCGGAGCCCGCAGGCACGTACGCCGCCGCCTCGGCCGAGGCCGACGGCGCCCCGCTCAAGGTCCCGGTGTTGACGTACTGATGCTGCTCGCCGCCGCCACTCACGGCTACTGGAACCTCCCGTCCTTCTGGTTCCTCCTGATCGGCGTCCTCTGGATCGGCTTCTTCGTGCTCGAGGGGTTCGACTTCGGCGTCGGCATGCTCTCGCGCTTCGTCGGCCGCACCGAGGCCGAGCGGCGCACGCTGCTCCGGACGATCGGACCGGTGTGGGACGGCAACGAGGTCTGGCTGCTCGTTGCCGGCGGCGCGACCTTCGCAGCGTTCCCGACCTGGTACGCGACGCTCTTCTCCGGCTTCTACCTCGCGCTGTTCCTGCTCCTGCTCGGCCTGATCGTGCGCGGGGTCGCGATCGAGTACCGCAACAAGCTGACCGACCCCGTCTGGCGCAACCGCTGGGACACGCTGCTCACCGTCTCGAGCGCGCTGCCCGCGCTGCTCTTCGGCGTCGCCTTCGCCGACGTCGTCCAGGGCGTCCCGATCGACGCCTCCGGCACCTTCACCGGCAACCTGCTCGACCTGCTCGGCCCGTACGCACTGCTCGGCGGGCTCACCTGGCTCACGCTGTTCGCCTTCCACGGCGCGCTGTTCATCACGGTGCGTACAGGAGGCGAGCTCGAGCGCCGCGGACGCCGCACCGCGCTCACCCTTGCGGCGCCCGCGGCGCTCCTCGTGCTCGGGTTCCTCGTCTGGACGTACGTCAACGCCGTCGACGCGCACGAGAAGGGCATCGTTCCCGGCATCGTCCCGATCGCCGCGATCGTGCTCCCGTTCGCCGCCGGCACCCTCGTCCGCGCCGGCCGGGCCGGCTGGGCGTTCGCCGCGACGACGCTCTCGATCGTGCTCCTGACGGCGACGATCTTCCTCAACCTCTATCCGCGCGTGCTCGTGTCGAGCACCGACAGGGCGTACAGCCTGACGATCTTCACGACGAGCTCGTCGCACTACACGCTGACGGTGATGACGGTCGTCGCGCTCGTGCTGACGCCCGTCGTCCTGCTCTACCAGAGCTGGACGTACTGGGTCTTCCGGGGGCGCGTGACCGCCGAGGCGGAGCCGCCGCGCTCGCCGCTCGACGTGCTCGCGCGCTCGCCGCTCGGCACGCAGAACTAGACGCCTCATGCAGCCGCTCGACCCGAGGCTCGTCCGCGAGGTGCCCGCCGTACGCCGCTTCCTCGTCGCCTGCGGCGCGCTTGGGGTCGCGAGCGCCGTCGCGATCGTGGCGCAGGCGGCGCTGCTCGGGCGCGTCGTCGCCGGCGCGTTCCTCTCGCACGAGTCGCTGCACCGGCTCGCGGCGCCGCTCGTCGCGCTCGCCGCCGTGTCGGTCGTGCGGGGCGTGCTCGGCTGGGCGTTCGAGAGCGGCGGCTCGCTCGCGGCGGCGTCGACGCTCTCGACGCTGCGCGCGCGCGTCCTCGCGAACGTCGTGCGCGCGCGCCCGGGCGGGCTCGGGGAGCTGCGCGCAGGCGAGGTCGCCGGGGCGGTGCTCGACGGCGCCGACGCGCTCGAGCCCTACTTCGCGCGCTTCCTGCCGCAGCTCGCGCTCGCGGTGTGCGTGCCGCCCGTGCTGCTCGCGTGGGTCGGCCTCCACGACCTCACGTCGTTCGCGGTGCTCGCAGTCACCGTCCCGCTGATCCCCCTGTTCGGGATCCTGATCGGCAAGGCGACCGAGCGCGCGACGATGCGGCGCTGGCGCGCGCTCCAGACGCTGTCGACGCACTTCCTCGACGTCGTCCGCGGCCTGCCGACGCTCCGCGCCTACCGCCGCGGCGCCGCGCAGACGGAGACGATCGCGGCGTACACCGACGACTACCGGCGCGCGACGATGGCGACGCTGCGGATCGCGTTCCTCTCGGCGTTCGCGCTCGAGCTCGCCGCCTCGCTCGGCACGGCTCTCGTCGCGGTCGAGCTCGGCATCCGGCTCGTGCACGGCAGCGTCGCGCTGGCGCCGGCGCTCGCGATCCTGGTGCTGACGCCGGAGCTGTACGCGCCGCTGCGCACCGCGTCGGCGCAGTTCCACGCCAGCGCCGACGGGCTTGCCGCAGCCGGGCGCCTGTTCGAGCTGATCGACCTCGACGCGCCGCGCGCCGCGACGGGTGCGGCACCGGCGCCCGGCATCGTCCGCCTCGAGCGCGTCGCCGTCCGCTACCCCGGCCGCGGCCGCGTGCTCGACGGCCTCGACCTCGAGCTGCGCGAGGGCGAGCGCGTCGCCGTCGTCGGCCCGAGCGGGGCGGGCAAGTCGACCCTGCTCGCGCTGCTGCTGCGCTTCGTCGAGCCCGCGGAGGGGCGCATCGCGGTCTCGGGCGTCGACCTCGCCGGCATCGATGCGGCCGCCTGGCGGCGGCGCCTCGCCTGGGTGCCGCAGCGCCCGCTGCTCGAGCCGGGCGACGTCGCCTCCGCCGTGCGCCTCGGGGCGCCGGACGCCTCCGACGCAGAGGTGGCGGCGGCGCTGCGCACGGCGTGGCTCGAGCCCCGGCTCGACGCGCAGGTGCACCTCCTGTCGGCGGGCGAGCAGCGCCGCGTCGCGCTGGCGCGCGCGCTTCTGCGCCGCGCGCCGCTGCTGTTGCTCGACGAGCCGACTGCGCACCTCGACGCGCATGCGGCTGAGGCCGTCGTCGACGCGCTCGCGGCGCTGCCGCGCACGCACACCGTCCTCGTGACGACGCACGACCCGCGCGTGCTGCGCGCCGCCGACCGCGTGCTCGAGCTGCGCGGCGGGCGCCTCTCCGAAGCGGCGGTGGCGGCATGACGCGCCGCTTCGCAGCATCGATCGCGCTCTCGGCGCTCACGCTCGCCGCGGGCGCCTCGCTGCTGGCGAGCTCGGGCTACCTGATCTCGCGGGCGGCGCTGCGGCCGGACATTCTCTCCCTGACTGTCGTGATCGTCGGCGTGCGCTTCTTCGCGCTCGGCCGCGCGGCGCTCCGGTACCTCGAGCGCCTCGTCTCGCACGACACGACGTTCCGCTACCTGTCGCGCGCGCGCGTCCGCTTCTTCGCGCGCCTCGAGCCGCTCGTGCCGGGCGAGGTCGGCGTGCGCCGTGGCGACCTGCTCAGCCGCTTCGTCGCCGACGTCGACGCGCTCCAGCACGTGCTCGTCCGCGTCGTCGCGCCGCCCCTCGCGGCGCTCGCGGTCGGCGCCGCGGCGGTCGTGCTCGCGTTCGCGCTGTCGCCCGGCGCCGGACTCGCGCTGCTCGCAGCGCTCGTCGTGGGCGGCGTCCTCGTGCCGTTTCTCGTCCTCCGGCTCGCGCGCGGTGCGGCCGGGCGGCGGCCGGAGGAGCGCGCGGCGCTCGCGGCCGGCGTGGTCGACCTGCTCGGCGCGCTGCCCGAGCTCGTCGCCTACGACGCAGCCGACGACCGGCTGCGGCGGCTCGCGGACGCCGACCGGCGGCTGCGCCGCTCCGCGCTGCGCCAGTCGCTGGCCTCCGGCGCAGGCGACGGCGCGGTGCTCGCGCTCGGCGGCATCGCCGCGGCCGCGGTGCTGGCCGCGGCGGTGTCCGGGCGGATCGACGGCGTGCTGCTCGGGCTGCTCGCGCTGCTGACGCTCGCGGTCTTCGAGGGCGTCCGCGCGCTGCCGCTCGCCGCGGAGCACCTGGTCGCGACGCAGGCTGCGTCGCGCCGCCTGGACGAGCTGACGGCGCGGGAACCGACGGTGCGCGACTCCGCCCGGCCGAGGCCCCTGGGCGAGCCGGTCCTGCGGGTCGAAGGCGTCCGCGCGCGCTACGACGGCCCGTGGGTGCTGGACGGTGTCGACCTGACGCTCGCGCCCGGCCGCTGCGTCGCCCTGCTTGGACCGAGCGGCGCGGGCAAGACGACGCTCGCGCATGTGCTCGTGCGCTTCCGCGACCCGGACGAAGGCCGGGTGACGCTCGGCGGCCTCGACCTCCGCGAGCTGACGCAGGACGACGTGCGCAGCACCGTCGTGCTCGCGGGCCAGGAGGCGCACCTGTTCGCGACGACGATCCGCGAGAACGTCAGGCTCGCGAAGCCGGGTGCGACCGACGACGAGGTTCGCGCCGCGCTGCGGCGGGCCCGTGTCGACCTGCCGCTGGACACGCCGGTCGGCGACGAGGGCGGGCTCGTGTCGGGCGGCGAGCGGCGGCGGATCGCGCTGGCGCGCGCGTTCCTCTCGGGCGCGCCGCTGCTGGTGCTGGACGAGCCGACGGCGCACCTCGACGACGACACCGCTGCGGCGCTGCTCGACGACCTGCTCGACGCCGCGGGCGACACGGGTGTGCTGCTGATCACGCACTCGCCGCTGCACCTCGACCGCTTCGACGAGGTCTGGGAGCTCGTCGACGGACGGCTACGACCCGGCTGATCCCCGCGGCGCGTGGTGCAGCCGCAGGTACATCGCGTGCGACCAGAGGAGGG
Organism: uncultured Gaiellales bacterium; assembly: GCA_964496175.1. GTDB lineage: Bacteria > Actinomycetota > Thermoleophilia > Gaiellales > Gaiellaceae > PALSA-600. The sequence goes on from CAZBYA010000007.1 coordinate 48,933, forward strand.
GCGACGCCGGCTCTCCCCAGCGCTCGACCCACGGCGCGTAGCGGTCGGGGCGCAGCAGGTGGTCCTGCGACTGCTCCGGCAGGTCGCCGTTCGGACGCGCGTGCGCCTCGAGCCAGCGCAGGCATTCCTCCGCGCGCTCCGGGTTCGCCAGGCCCAGCAGCGCGGTCAGGAGGAGCCACTCGCCGCCGCCGTAGTACTCGTCGTCGAGGTGCCGCCAGACGCCCCCGCCGGGAGAGACGAGCTCCGCCTCGACCCAGGCGACGAGGTCCGGCGTGCCGATGAAGAGCAGCGAGCCGTCGAGGCGGTCGCCGGCGCGGGCGAGCGCCTCGCGCCGGATCTCGTCGGAGCCGAGCCCGTTGCCGACGCACCAGAGCGTCGCCGCGTGCACGCCCTCTCGCTCCTCCCACCAGTCGACGCACGGCTCGCCCCAGTGCGCCTCGAGGTACCGCCGCACGCACGCCGCCGCGTCCTCCCAGCGCGCCGCGTCGCCGCGCCTGCGCAGCGCGCCGAGGAAGAGCCCGAGCCCGTCGAGCTGGAGCTTCGGCCAGTCCGACTCGTCGGGGGAGCCGTCCAGCAGGTAGCGGGCGTCCCACGGGCCCTCTGGCCGAGCGAGGATCACGCGCGCGCACCAGTCGAAGAAGCGGTCTGCGCTCGCGACCTCGCCCGCCTCGCGCATCGCGTCCGCGACGAACGAGCCGTCCCGCAGCCAGCAATGCTCGCGGTACTGCGAGAACGTCGGGCTCGCCACGTACGCGCCGGACGCCGCCTGGCCGGCGAGGATCACGTCGACGGACCGCCGGACGAGGTCCACGGCTACGCGGCGAGCTGCTCGGCGGTGGGCGTGATCGCCACCTCCTGCGGCCGCAGGCGCGACGGGCGCCTCAGCATCGCCGCGCCGGCCGCGACGACGGCGACGGCGCAGCCGCCGGCGACCGCGAACGCGAGGGTCGTGCCCCCGACGTCGCACAACCACCCGACGAGCAGCGCGCCCAGTGGCGCGAGGCCGTTCCAGCCGTAGTAGTAGATGCCGAGCACGCGACCTCGGATGTGGTCGGGGCTCTCGAGCTGCACGGCCGCGTTGGAGTTCGCCGTGTACGTCGTGAAGAAGATCCCGGCCACGAACAGGAGCAGGCCCGCGACCGCGACGGAGCGGGTCGGCGACAGCAGGAGCTCGCACACGCCGAAGCCGCCCGCGCCGAGGAAGATGACGCGCCAGCTCGTGTTCGCGAACGTCGCGGAGGTGAGCGCGCCGACGAGTGCGCCCGCGCCGAACGCCGCCGAGATGATCCCGAACGTGCGCGGGCCGGCGGCCAGCGTCTGCTTCGCGAAGACCGGCAGCAGGATGTTGAAGTTGAACGAGATCGACGCGAGCACCGCGACCATCAGCAGCGCGATCTTGATCGTGCGGTTGCGGCGCGCGAACGACAGCCCTTCGCGCGTGCCGCGCCAGACCGTCGGCCGGCCGTTGCGCGCGAGCGGATAGAGCTCCGACGCGCGCATCGCGAGGAGACCGGCGAGCACGGCGAGGAAGCTGACGGAGTTGATCGCGAACGCCCAGCCAGCGCCCCACGCGGCGATCACGACGCCCGCGAGCGCGGGCCCGAAGATGCGCGCGGTGTTGAAGAGGCTCGAGTTGAGCGCGATCGCGTTCGGCAGCTCGTCGCGGCCGACCATCTGGAAGGTGAGGTTCTGGCGGGCAGGCTGGTCGAAGACGACGGCGATCCCGGTGAGCGCCGCGATCGCGTAGACCTCCCACAGCTGCACGTTCCCGAGCAGCGTCACCGCGGCGAGCAGGGCGGAGAACGCCATCTGGATCGACTGCGCGACCATGACGACGCGGCGGTTGTCGAGCCGGTCGGAGACGATGCCGGCGAACAGGCCGAGCACCGTGAACGGGCCGAAGCGGGCGATCGAGAGGAGGCCGACGGCGAGGCCGCGCGAGTGGGGCGAGAGCACGACCACCAGCCAGTAGAGCGCGATGTTCTGCATCCACGTGCCGGAGACCGACGCGAGCTGGCCGGCGAAGAAGAGGCGGTAGTTGTAGTGGTGCCGGAGCGCGGCGAAGGTGCGACGCGAGGTCAGGCGCAGCGCCGTCATTCGTCGGCCAGCAGCTTCTCCAGAGGCTCGATCGCGGCTTCGATCGCTTCGCGCTCGTCGTCGGTGAGCCGGTCGAGCCGGCTCACCAGCCACGCCGTCCGCCGCTTGCGGACGGACGCGAGCACACGATCGCCCTCCTCGGTCAGCGTCAGGCCGATGCGGCGCCGGTCCGTCTCGCGCGTGCGCGAGATCAGGCCGGCGGCCTCGAGCCGGACGATGTGGCCGGACATGCCGGCCGCGGAGATGCGCTCGCGCTCGGCGAGCTCGGACGCCGTGACCCCCGGCGCCTTCTTGATCGCGATCAGGAGCGAGACCTGGCCGCCGGTGACGCCGAGCGAGTGGATCTCGCGCCGCAGATGGCGCGCGAGCCGCAGCAGCACGGGGCGCAGGTGGTTGGCAACGGTTCTGGAGTCGTTAACCACGCGAATCATCAACGTAGTTAACTATAGCGGTCAGAGCTGCCAGAGGCCGTCCCTCACCAGGGTGACCTCGCGGCCCTTCTTGGTGACCCCGACCGCCTCGAGCGCGTCGGTCCCGATCATCACGTCGATGTGCGTCTTCGAGCGGTTGACGCCGTACCGCTGCCGCCCCAGGGGCACGGTGCGGGTCTTCGCGAAGCCGGAGCCGAAGGCGATGTGGGCGGCGGCGTTCTCGTCGAGCAGGCCGTTGTAGTAGATCCGCCCCGTCTGCCCGATGCGGGACGACGAGTCGACGAGCGCGACCTCCCCCACCCGCTCGGCCCCAGGCGTCGCCGCCAGGTAGCGCGCGAGCCAGTCGCGGTCGGAGTCCCGCTTCGCCTCCAGCCGGACGAGCCGGCCGCCGCGGAACTCGCCCGCCAGCCCCTCGATCATGCGGCCGCCGAAGCTGCGCGGCCGCGAGCAGCGGAAGGTGCCCTCGGTCGCCGCGGCGTCGGGCGAGACGAAGCACTCCTCGGTCGGTACGTTCATCGCGATGCGGCGTCCCCAGTGATCCTGCTCGCCGCCGCCGCGCCACATCGTGTACGGGGCGATCCCGAGGCGCAGGTCGGTGCCCCGGTCGCGCACGCGCAGCTCCTTCAGGTCGAGGCGCGTGAGCTTGGCGGCGCGGCGGCGCAGCGTCGCGAGGTGCGCCGTCCAGCCGGCATGGCCGGGCGGGTCGTCCGGGCCGAGCCGGCAGAAGCGGAGCAGCTCGCGCGCCAGCTTCCGTTGCGCCTTGCCCACGTCGAGCTCGGGGAAGACGCGGGCCGCCCATTCCCCGGTCGGCCACGCGCAGATCGTCCCGCGCAACCGGGCCTCGCGGCGAATGCGCGACATGTGCCGGCCGCCGCGACTCGCGCTGTCCGCGGCGACCCGCTCGGGCGACAGGGCCGCGAGCACGTCGTGCTCGAACTCGCCCATCACGTGCACGAGCGCGACCGTCTCGTCGCCGAGCGCACGCGACTGCGCCGTCTGCCAGGGCGTCCGGTAGCCGAGCGCCTCCGTGCGTGCGAGCGCAATCCTGGCCGCGTAGACCTGCGCGTCGTCGTAGTGGACGTCGACGGCGACCGCGCCGGCGCGGTACGCCTCCTCCGCGAGTGCGACCGCGAGCTCGCGGTGCCCGAGGCTGACGAGCTGGAGCAGCGTGTCGCCGCGCCGGAACGCGATGCAGCCGCGCACGATCAGCTCGGCGTACCGCCGCAGCTCGGCGGGCGTCATCGGGCCCTGCATCCGGCGGACGCTAATGGCTACGGTGCGCGTATGCCCAACCCGCTCGAGTCGCTGAAGGCGCTCGGCGAGCAGCTCCGCGCGCAGATCGGCGAGGAGCTCGACCTCGAGGCGCTGCGCCGGCAGGAGCCGGCGCCGCCGCTCGAGGACCTGCTCGCGGAGCTCGACGCGCTCCCGGGCCTCGAGTCGGTGAAGGAGCAGGTGCGCGCGCTCGTCGCGTTCCTGCGTGTGCAGGCGCGCCGCAAGGAGGCGGGCCTGCCGGAGGTGGCGACGACGCAGCACCTTGTCTTCCTCGGCAACCCGGGCACCGGCAAGACGACCGTCGCGCGGCTGCTCGCCCAGATGTACCGCTCGATGGGGCTGCTGCGGCGGGGTCACCTCGTCGAGGTCGACCGCGCCGGGCTCGTCGGCCAGTACGTCGGCCTGACCGCGATCAAGACGGAGCGCGTCGTGCGGCGTGCGCTCGACGGCGTCCTCTTCGTCGACGAGGCGTACTCGCTGAGCCGCGATGCGGAGCGACTCGACTTCGGCGACGAGGCGATCGAGACGCTGCTGAAGCGGATGGAGGACAACCGCCATCGCCTGGTCGTGATCGTCGCCGGCTACCCGCGGCTGATGCGGCGGTTCCTCGACTCGAACCCCGGCCTGCGCTCGCGCTTCTCGCGCGAGATCGACTTCCCCGACTACTCGACCGACGAGCTCGTCGCCATCTTCGCGCGCTTCGCCGCCGAGGCCGAGTACACGCTCGGCGACGGGACGGAGGAGACGCTGCGCTCGATCTTCGCCGGCGCCGAGCGGCACGAGGGGTTCGGCAACGCGCGCTTCGCGCGCACGCTCTTCGAGCAGGCGCTGAACGCGCAGGCGCTGCGTCTCGGTGGGGGGGACGTCGAACGGCTGACGCCGGAGGAGCTCCAGTGCCTGACGCCGCCCGACCTCGTCGCAGGGGCGCGGGCGCTCGGCGAGGAGCCGGCGCCCGAGGCGCGCGGCTGGTTCGGGAGGCGGCGCTAGCCCGGTTTCGCCTGGCAGGTGGCGGCGTGGATCTCGGCCGTCAGCTTGTCGACCTTCTGCGTCAGCTGCGTGTTCAGGTCGAGCAGCTGCTTGATCTCGTGCGCACGGTCGAGTTGCTGCTGGGCGAGCTCCTCGCGGTGGCGTGCGTCCGCCTCGGCGTGGATCTTGTCCCGGTCCGCCTGGCGTGTCTGCGCCAGCAGGATCAGGGGCGCCGCGTACGCGGCCTGGAGCGAGAACGCGAGGTTGAGCAGGATGTACGGGTAGCGGTCGAAATGCACGAGGTTGAGCAGCGCGCCGGTGTTGATCGCCACCCACGCTGCGACGACGAGCGTCTGGCCGACGATGTAGCCGGGGGTGCCGAAGAAGCGCGCGGCCGTCTCCGCGACGGCGCCGAAGCCGCCGGTGCCGAAGGCGCCGGTCGCGCGGTCGTGCCCCTCGTGCTTAAGGAAGCGGAGAGGATCGACGGCGGCGAGACGGTCGAGCTCGCGCATCGTGCGGATGCTAGGAGCGCGCGCGGACGACGCTCTCGACGGCGAGGATCGCCGCGACGACCTGGGTGTCGAACTGCGTGTCCGCGTTCCGCTCGAGCTCCGCGAGCGCCTCGTCGCGGGCGAGCGCTCTCCGGTACGGGCGGTCGGTCGTCATCGCGCTGTAGGCGTCGCACGCGCAGACGATCCGCGCGACGAGCGGGATCGCCTCTCCCGCGAGCCGGTCGGGGTAGCCCGTCCCGTCCCAGCGCTCGTGGCACGACCGCACGAGGCGGCCGACGTGCCCGAGCAGACCGCCGACCCGCTCGAGCATCCGCTCGCCCTCGACGGTGTGCGTCTGCATCAGCGCCCACTCGTCGTCGTCGAGCGCGCCGGGCTTGTTGATGATCTCGCTCGGGATCCGGATCTTGCCGACGTCGTGGAGCAGCGCCACGAACTCGGCGTCGCGCCGCTCGGCTGCGGTCAGGCCGAGTCGGTCGGCGACGGCGCGCACGAGGTCGACGACGTGACGCGAGTGGCTGCCCGTGTAGGCGTCGTCGGCCTCGATCACGTCGCCGAGCAGGAGAGCCGTCCCGCGGTACGCGTCGGAGAGCTCGAGCGCGCTGTCGATCCGGCGGCGGCGCTCGTCGGCGAACGTGCGGAGCAGCCCGACGAGCGGCAGCCCGAGCAGGGCGAGCTCCGGATGCGCGACAGCGCCGAAGGCGAGCAGGATCCCGACCGGGGCGAGGGCGGCGTCGACGAGGTAGACGAGCCCGAGCACGCGCGTCACCTCGAGCAGCGAGATCCCGTTCGCGACCACCGTCACGACGGCATTGACGAACTCGAAGGCGAACTGCGCGCCGAGCGCGAGCAGGTAGACGGGCCACGCAGACCAGCGCAGCGGCAGCCCACCGGCGAGGCAGAGCACCAGGACGGGCCCGAGCGTGTGCGCCGTCGTCGATGCGACCGCGAGCAGGCGCGCCGGGTCGCGAAGCGGCCACGGCCGCTCACCGACGGTCCGCAGGACGAGCCCCGCGGCGACGGCCGCGGGGACGATGCCTGCCGGCAGCGCGAACAGCATCGGCACGAGCACGAGCTGCGTCGGGATCGCCGAGCCGGGGCCGATCTCGAACTCGACGCGGGAGACGACGGCGTAGAGGACGACGAACAGCGCGGTCGTCCACGGCGAGAACGCCGGCCCGCGCTGCAGGAAGGCCGCGCACGCCACGAGCCCGGCGAGCGTCAGCACCGCCGGCACCGCCATCACGTGGCGCGCGTGCGCCTCCACGCGCGTGCGCAGCGAGCGCTCGCGTGCGTCCCGAACGAGTTCGTCCGGCAGGCCGGCCGCAGCAGAGGACACGTCGAGCGAATCATCGGCCTCGGGGAAACCACGAGGATCACCCTTCGGGGTGATGCGGCGATCCCCGGTGCGACGAGGATGCGCGCGGAGAGGCAACCTGCGGCGGAAGGGGCACGGAATGCGGCGTTTGGCGGCGGTTCTGGCGGTGGTCGGCCTGGCGGCGTTCGCGGCGACGGCCGGGACGGCACGGGCGGGCCTGTTCGGCGGCGGCTGCGGCGCGACCGCGCCGGTGTTCCTGCCCTGGGGCGATTTCGCCGACTACTACTTCGCGCCGAACGGCGGGTTCGAGGGCGGGCCGACAGGGTGGTCGCTCTCCGGCGGCGCGTCGGTCGTCGCGCCGCAGAACGAGCCCTGGTACCTGTCGGGCTTCGGGACGCGGGCCGCGCAGATCCCGGCTGGCGGCACGGCGTCGATCGACGTCTGCTACGGGCTCACCTACCCGGGCGTGCGCTTCTTCGCCTCGGGTGTCGGCGGCGACGCGACGGTGCACGTGCGCGTGGTCGCGCACAGCCTGCTCGGCGTCCTCTCCGTGCTCGACGGCGGCACCTTCACGGCGGGGCAGGGCTGGTCGCCGTCGCCGAAGGTCTCGACGCTCTTCAGCGCGCTCGCGGCGCCGCTCGGGACGAACTCGATGCAGCTCCAGATCAGCGTCGAGCAGGGCACCGCGCAGGTCGACGATCTCTTCGTCGATCCGTTCCTCAGCAAGATCTGAGGTAGATATGGCGGTGTGAAGCCGCTGAACGTCTGGGACTACGAGCGCCTCGCGGCAGAGGCGCTCGGTCCCGGGCCGCACGGGTACTACGCCGGCGGCGCCGGCGACGAGGCGACGCTGCGCGAGAACGTCGAGGCGTTCGGTCGCTGGCGGCTGCGTCCGCGCGTGCTCGTCGACGTCGCCGGCTGCACGACCGCGACCACGGTGCTCGGCCACGAGCTCTCGATGCCGCTCGCCGTCGCGCCCGTCGCGTTCCAGCGCGTCGCGCACCCGGACGGCGAGGTCGGCATGGCGCGCGCAGCGCACGCCGTCGGCACGGCGTTCTGCCTCTCGACGCTCGCCACCTCGACCCCGGCGGAGGTGGCCGTCAGCGGCGCGATCCGCTGGCAGCAGCTCTACGTCTTCCGGGACGAGGGCGTGACGCGCTCGCTGGTCGAGCAGGCGCGCGACGCCGGCTTCACGGCGCTGTTCCTCACGGTGGACGCGCCGGTGGTCGGCCGGCGGGAGCGCGACCTCCGCACGGGCTTCGCGATCCCGCCCGAGATCACGGTGGCTGCGCTCGGCGGCGGCGGCATGACGACGGTCGGCGCGTTCGCGGCGATGTCGGCGTCCGTGTCCTGGCGCGACCTCGAGGCCCTCGCGGGATACGGGCTGCCGCTCGTCGTCAAGGGCCTGCTGACGGCGGAGGACGCGCGGCTCGCCTGCGAGCACGGCGCGGCCGGCGTCGTCGTCTCGAACCACGGCGGGCGGCAGCTCGACGGCGTCTCGGCGACGATCGACGCGCTGCCGGAGGTGGTCGAGGCGGTCGACGGGCGGCTCGAGGTGCTGCTCGACGGCGGCGTGCGCCGGGGCACCGACGTCGTCAAGGCGCTCGCGCTCGGGGCGTGCGCGGTGCTCGCCGGCCGCGCGCCGCTCTGGGGGCTGGCGGTCGGCGGCGAGGCGGGCGCGCGTCGCGTGCTCGAGCTGCTGCGCGAGGAGATCCTGGTCGCGCTGCAGCTGGTCGGGTGCGCATCGCCCGCGGACGTGACCCGGGCGCACGTGGCGCATCGGGACGTGTCCGCGCTCTGAGCCAGGACACGGCCCGAACGGGCACTACCCTGGTGGCGTGAAGGGGGTCGCCGCCGCCGTGGTGCTCGCCGTCGCCGCGCTCGCCGCCCTGCTCGCGCCCGCGCGGCCGCGAGCCGACGCGACCGCGCCGTGCGGGCTGCCGGCGTCGGCCCCGCTGTGGGTCGACTACGCGGGGCACGACGCCCCGATCGCGCCGAAGCCCGGCCTGGTCCTCGCCGTCTCCTCCGGCACCACGGTTCCCGCGCAGATGCGCGCCGCCGGCGCCGCGACGATCTTCTTCGACCTGCACCTGAACGACCGCGTCGGCACACCGAGCGCGCCCGCCGACCCGGCGTCGATCGCCGCCAAGGCGCAGAAGGAGCTCGCGTTCGCGCAGCAGGTCACCGGCTGCGACCGGCCGCTGATCGCCGAGAACGAGCTGTTCGGCGCGCAGACGCCTACGCCGTGGTCGGCGACGAACGCGCAGTACCGCGCGAACGTGCTCGCGCTGCTCCAGGACCTCGACGCGCTCGGCGCGACGACCGCGCTCACGATCGCGAACCCGCCGTACGTCGGCGACGTCGCCGCCGACTGGTGGCGGCAGGCGGCGAAGGCCGCGATCCTCGTCCGCCAGGTCTACTTCACGTCGCCCGGGCCGAAGGGCCTGTACGACCTCGGGCCCGCCGTCGCGAGCCGGTCGATGCGGATGGGAATGCGCGCGCTGGTCGCGCACTTCACCCGGATCGGCATTCCCGCGAGCCGCGTCGCGCTCGAGCTCCAGTTCCAGTCCGCGCCGGGGCAGGGCGGTCGCAACGGCCTCGAGCCGCGCCAGGCGTGGCTCGAGATCGTCAAGCTCGAGGCGCTCGCGGCGAAGCAGGTGGCGTCGGAGACGCGCCTCGAGGGTGTCTGGTCGTGGGGCTGGCCGGCGTTCTCCGCCGCCGGCGCCGACCCGGACAAGCCCGCCGCCGCGTGCGTCTACCTGTGGGCGCGCGACCAGAGCCTCTGCGACGGGCCCGCCCTCGCCGGCCCCGGCTTCGACGCGTCGCTGACGGAGGGGCAGATCGTCCTGCCGGTGGGCGTGCGCTGCACGTTCGGCCCGGCGACGATCCTGAAGAGCGACGTCGGCAGGCTCGCGGCGCTGACCGGCGACCGAGAGCTCGCCGCCTCGGCGCTCCTCCAGCGCGACGTCCTGCGCGTGCAGGCGCCGATCGACCCCGAGACGGTTCTCTCCGCGGAGCGCGCGATCGTCCGCGACCGCTTCGGTGGCAGCGTCGCGCGGTACCACGCTGCCATCGCGTCCGCGCACCTGACGCTCGCGGACGCGCGCGCAATCGTCGCCGACCGCCTCGGCCGCGAGCTCGTCGAGGAGCGGTTCCGCCCGCAGCGGGCGACCGCCGCGCAGGTGGCGGACTTCCTCCAGACGTACGCAGCGATGGACGTCCGCCTCGTCTCCGTCGACTCGGAGGCGCCGTGGCTCGGCAACGCCGCCCGCGGCTTCGCCGTGCAGACGATCGCACCCGACCGCGTGTTCGCGCTGCCGCAGGCCCGCCGCACGCGCATCGACACGATCGACGGCGCCTACGGCGTCCGCCCGCTGGGGCCGGCGCTGCCGCTGTACGCGCTCGCACCGGCGAGCGCGCGCGCGGTCGCGCGCGGCGTGCTCGGGCGGTTCGCCGCCGGCGACGTCTACGACCGCTGGCTGCACGCGCAGCAGTCCCGCCTGCTCGCGCAGGCCGTGTGCGCGCGCGACGACGTGCCCGTCAACGGCGACGTCGACCTGGCCGCGTGGGCGCCGTTCCTCGGGGGGTGAGCGCCATCCGCGCATTCCACGAGGTTGGCGCGCGCCCGCGAGCCTACGCTCGGGGGCGATGGACATCCAGCGCGACCTCCGTCGCCTCCAGCTGCTCGACGAGCTGCGCTGGAAGCTGGCCGCGTTCGACTACGAGCCGCAGCTCGACCCGCAGGGGACGCGGCGGGCCGAGCTCGAGACCCTGATCGCGCGGCTCGAGGGCGAGCAGGTCGAGGCGCTGCGCTCCTCCTAGACCCCTCTCGCCGTGACGTGCGGCAGCTCCTCGCCGCTCTCCACGAACACGAGCCACGCGCCCCACGCGATCGCGGCGCCGAGGACGATCCCGACGTACGCGGGCCAGTGGACGAAGTCGTCGGTGAGCGCCTTCAGGATCGCGAACACCGGGATCAGCACGCCGAGCGCGAGCGTGACGAAGCCGTCGTGCAGGTTCGCCGGCAGCTGGAGCTTGGCGGCGCGGGCGGCCGTCCACAGCACGATCGCGACGACCATCAGGCCGAGCACGACGCCCCAGAACCCGTGCCACGCGCTCTGCCCGGCCGAGACGGAGGCGATGCCGCTGACGCCGACCGTCACCTGCTGCCACTCCAGGAAGGTGTCGATGAAGAGCAGGACGCCGGCGGCGAAAACCAGCCTCCGTCCCGGGGAGAGCTCCTTCAGGAGGTCCATCTCGCTCCTTTCGTCGGGTCGACCGATCCTCGACCGTCGCCTGCGAGCCGGAAAGGGGAATTACCCGAAGTCCGCGGCGACGCGGGCCGAGCCGTCCGGCCGCGGGTGCACGACCGGGACGACGTCGATCACGCTCTCTCTCGCGCACCAGTCGACGTCCGCCTCGAGCCCGACGCGCCGCAGGTTCGCGGCGCTCTCGCTCGCCTCGAGCGCCTCCCGAGCCGAGCCATAGGAGGAGGCAAGGCGCGCCGCCGCGGTCGCTGCGTCGCTCCACGTCCCGCCGAGCGCCGCCACGAGCCGCCCGGCGCAGTACGCGTCGTCGAGCGCGAACTCGCCCTCGACGCCGGCGCAGAGCACGGCGACGTCGTCGGCGCCCGCCGCGTGCACGGCCGCCGCCGTCGCCGCGAGGTTCGCGAGCGAGCCGACGTACACGCGCTCCGCGCGCGCCGCCGCGGCGACGAGCAGCCGCGTGCCGTTCGTCGTCGTCAGCGCGAGCGTGCCGGCGCCGTCCGCCGCTGCGAGCTCGGCCGGCGAGTTGCCGAAGTCGAAGCCGTCGATGCGCACGCAGCCGCGCTCGCCGGCGAGCCGGGCGCCGTCCGCGGCGGCCGCACGCGCGGCGTCCACCGACGTCGTGCACACGATCTCGTCGAAGCCCGCCGCGAGCGCCGCGCAGATCGTCGACGTCGCGCGGATGACGTCGATTGCGACCGCGACGGGTGCGGCGACCGCCTCTGCCGGGGTGAAGGCGACATGGACGCGCACCACGGCCAGCCTACGGCTCGACGGGTGTGAGCGGCGGACGTCCGGCGGCGACCGCGAGCACGTTGTCGACCGCGAGACGCGTCATCGCGTGCCGCGCCTCCTCCGTCGCGCTGCCGATGTGGGGCGTCAGCACGACGTTCGGCAGCCCGAGCAGCGCCTCCGGCACGCGCGGCTCGTCCCAGAAGACGTCGAGGCCGGCGATGAGCCTGCCGCCGGCGAGCTCGCCCACGAGCGCCTGCTCGTCGACGAGCTCCGCGCGCGCCGTGTTGACGAGCACCGCGCCGTCGCGCAGCAGTGCGAGGCGCCGTGCGTCGAGCAACCCGACCGTCTGCGGCGTCCGCGGCGCGTGCAGCGTCACCGCGTCGGACTCGGCGAGCAGCTCGTCGAGCGTCCGCCACTCGACCGCGAGGTCCCGCTCGCGGTCGGCCGGCAGTCGCGTCCGCTGCGTGTAGAGGACGCGCAGGTCGAACCCCCGCGCGCGACGCGCGACCGCCGACCCGATGCGGCCGAGGCCGACGATGCCGAGGGTGGAGCCGGTCAGCTCGCGCGCGAGCCCGCCGTCCGCCCAGCCGCCGAGCCACCGTCCCTCGCGCACCCGGCGGTCGCCCTCGACCACGCGCCGGCGGGCGGCGAGCAGGAGCGCGAACGCGAGGTCCGCGGTCGCCGCGTCGAGCACGCCCGGCGTGTTCGTGGCGGCGACGCCGCGCGCGGTGCAGGCGGCGACGTCGACGCGGTCGTAGCCGACGCCGAAGTTGGCGACGAGCACCAGATCCGGCAGCAGGTCGAGCACGCGCTCGCCGACGTCCTCGTTCGACTCGATCAGCGCCCGCACGCCGGGCCGCGGCCCGAGCTCCGCGAGCGGGGCGATCTCGACGTCGTCGAGCTCGTCGAACGCGGGCCCCGGGTACCGCCGCGTGGCCAGGACGCGCATCACGCGATCTTCGCAATTCCTTAGGCGGAAAATCCGCGGGGTCGGCTAGCGTGCGGCGCGAGTGATCGAGGCGACCGCCCTCAGCAAGGACTACGGCGACAAGCGCGCCGTCGACGACCTGACGTTCAGCGTCAAGCCCGGCACCGTCACCGGCTTCCTCGGCCCGAACGGCGCCGGCAAGTCGACGACGATGCGCCTGATCCTCGGCCTCGACCGGCCGACGCACGGCGACGTGACCGTCAACGGCAAGCACTACCGCGAGCACCCGGCGCCGCTGCACGAGGTCGGCGCGCTGCTGGAGGCGCGCTCCGTGCACACCGGCCGCTCCGCCTACCACCACCTGCTCGCCCTCGCGCAGACGCACGGCATCGCGCGCACGCGCGTCGACGAGCTGATCGACTTCGTCGGCCTGCACGACGTCGCGCGCAAGCGCGCCGGCAAGTTCTCGCTCGGCATGGGCCAGCGGCTCGGCATCGCCGCCGCGCTGCTCGGCGACCCGCATACCCTCCTGCTCGACGAGCCGGTGAACGGCCTCGACCCGGAGGGCATCCAGTGGGTGCGCCACTTCCTGAAGGGCCTCGCCGCCGAGGGTCGCACGATCTTCGTCTCGTCCCACCTGATGAGCGAGATGGCGCAGACGGCCGACCATCTGATCGTGATCGGGCGCGGCAAGCTGATCGCCGACACGAGCGTCGAGGAGTTCGTCCGGCGCGCCTCCGGCGAGTCGGTGCGTGTGCGCTCGCCGCAGGCGACGAAGCTGCGTGACCTGCTGCTCGGCGAAGGCGTCAGCGTCGACGGAGTCGAGCCGGGCGTGCTGGAAGCGCGCGGCGTCTCCACTGAGCGCGTCGGCGACCTGGCGGCCGCGAACGGGATCGTGCTGCACGAGCTGACGGGGCTCCAGGCCTCGCTCGAGGAGGCCTTCATGGAGCTGACCAAGGAGGACGTCGAGTTCAAGGGGCAGGAGGCCGCGGCGTGACGACGGTCGGCTTCCCGATCCCGCCGATCACCGACTTCAAGGGGCGCATCACGCAGCTGCGCGCAGCGCGGTCGGAGTGGACGAAGCTCTACTCGCTGCGCTCGACGCGCTGGTCGCTGCTGGTCGCGACGGTGCTGACCATCGGCTTCCCGTGCCTCTTCGCGGCGGTCACCTCGTCGCACTGGGGGAGCATGAGCCCGCAGGAGCGCGCGAACCGCAGCCCGCTCGACATCGCCCTCGCCGGCGTCAACGTCTCGCAGCTCGCGATCGCGGTGCTCGGCGTGCTCGTGATCACCGGCGAGTACTCGACGGGGATGATCCGGTCGAGCCTGATCGCGGTCCCGAAGCGCCTGCCCGTGCTCTGGGCGAAGCTCGCCGTCTACGCGGTCGTCGCGTTCCTGCTGATGCTGCCGTCGGTGGTGATCGGGTTCTTCGCGAGCCAGGCGATCCTGTCGAAGCACGACATCCTGCAGATCTCGTTCTCGCACCCCGGCGTCGCGCGCTCCGTGATCGGCGGCGCCGTCTACCTGATGCTCGTCGGCATCTTCGCCATGGCCCTCGGCGCGATCGTGCGCAACACGGCCGGCGGCATCGCCACCTTCGCGGCGATCTTCTTCGTCATCCCGCCGCTGCTGCTCGTCCTGCCGTCGAGCTGGCACGACGCGATCTCGCCGTACCTGCCGGACCAGGCGGGCCGCGCGATCTTCTCCCTGACGCACGACTCGGGGAGCCTGGCCCCTGGGCCCGGCGCGCTGCTCTTCGTCGGGTACTGCGCGCTTGCGGTGGCGATCGCCGCCGTGCTGCTCAGGCGCAGAGACGCCTGACGCCGCGCGGCTGCGGCTGCCTCGCACGCGTGTAGAGCACGCGTCCGAAGACGAGCACGGCCGCCAGCGCCACGACCTGGCCGCCGAGCACGATCCGGTTGACGTCGACCGCCGGCTTCCATGTCGCCTTGCCGTCCTCGACGATCCACGCGCCGCAGGGGCGCGCCGTCATGCCGATGCCGCCGCCGGTGCCGCTCTCCTCGTCGCCGTGGCGACCGCCGCCCCCGCCGGCGCCGCCGCGCACGGTCGCCGCCGGGATCACCGTCAGCCCGTTCTTCTCGTAGGGATCGCCGTAGACGCGCTTGACCGTGACGAGGTCGCGCGCTCCGGCGAGCACGTCCTGAAGCTCCGTCGCTTCCACCGTGTCCTCCTTCCGGAAGCCCGATCGTCCCGCCGCCGCGAACGGGCGGCTACGGGGGAGTCACGGATTCAGCAGGCGAGCGCGTGCGCGTCGCGCTTCGCGATCCCCGCGGGGCGCGCGCCGGGGTAGTCGAGCACGAGGCGTGCGTAGTATCGGGCGCTGCCGCATGCGCGCAGGCTCGTCGCGGTGACGCGCACGCGGTACGAGTGGAAGTGCCCCGCCGCGCAGTTCGGCGTGCAGTCGTTCGCGCGCGCGACCGCCGTGGCCGTCGCGGTGGCGGCGCCCCAGCCGCGCCAGGCGAGGCGCGTCAGCTCGTAGTTCGCGTCCGCGCACGCGAGCACCAGCGTCGACGGCTCGCTGACGAGCGGCCCGCAGTCGTCGATCCAGGCGATGCCGTCCGGCGGCGAGCAGCCGACGTGGAGGTCGGCGAGGACGGCCTTCGGCGCGCTGTCGCAGCCGAGGGACGAGCCGAAGCCGACCTCCCACCACGCGCCCAGGCTGGAGTGCAGCACGAGCTCCGACGGGCCGGCGCTCTTCGACACGAGCCGGACCGCGGCGTAGCGGGGATCGAGCGTCGAGACGGCGACCTGCGCGACGCGGTTGTCCTTCGCCGCCGGCGACCCCGGCTGCGCGACGAACCCCGACACGGCTGCGCGGATCGCCTTCGCCTCCGCCGCCCGCGGCGCACGCGAGCCCGCAGCCGGCGCCGCGACGACGAAGGCGACGAGCAGGGCGGTGGCGACTGTTCTCCGCATCGTGCGAGGCCGTGACGATACGCCTACGACCCGGCGCGCGTGAGCGGCCGGGTGCGGCCCTCGCGCTCGAGCCGGGCCGTGCAGTCGGGGCAGATCGTGTGCGAGGCGCCGTCGCCGACGTCGCGGGGGAGGAATGCCGGCGCCTCGTCGAGCGGCGTCCACTGGCGCCCGAGGGCGAGGCGACCGCACCAGGCGCAGCGCGTCGGCAGGGCACCGCGGGCGAGGCGGCGGGCGGCGAGCAGCCGCTCCGACCAGGCGGCCGCCGCGCTGGCCTCCTGCACCGCCGTGCGCAGACGCTGCATCAGCTCGCCGACGACCTCGGGCTCCACCCGCTCACCCCCTTCCGACGACGGTACTCCGTTTGCCTGTGCGCGCCAAGGGGATAGCCCCCGGATGGACGAGCGGGCCCCGAGCCTCGTCGCGATCGGGGCGTCGGCGGGCGGCGTCGAGGCGCTGAAGGTGGTCGTCGGGGGCCTGCCCGGCGACCTGCCGGCGGCGGTCGCGGTCGTGCTGCACCTGCCGGCGAGGGCGGAGAGCAGGCTGCCGCGGATCCTCTCGCGGGCCGGGCCGCTGCCGGCCGCGCAGGCTCGGGACGGCGAGCCCCTGCAGGCGGGCCGGATCTACGTGGCGCCGCCCGACTGCCACCTGCTCGTGCGCGACGGGAGCTGCGTCGTCGCGCGCGGGCCGCACGAGAACGGCGTCCGGCCAGCCGTCGACGTCCTCTTCCGCAGCGCGGCCGCCGCCTTCGGGCGGCGTGCCGTCGCGGTCGTCCTCTCCGGCGCCCGCGACGACGGCGCCGCGGGCGCGGCCGCCGTCGGACGGCTCGGGGGCAGGGTGATCGTCCAGGATCCCGACGAGGCGCTCTTCCCGGGCATGCCCGAGAGCACGCTCGCGCTCGACCATCCCGACGCCGTGCTGCCGCTGGGCGAGATCCCCGGCGCGATCGCGGGCGTCGTCGCAGACCTATCGCAGGAGGCATTCGTGAGCGACAATCCCGGTGACGAGATGACCCTCGAAACCGAGTACGCCATGCTGGGCGCCGACGCGCTCGGCCGGGCGGCGCCGCCGGGAGAGCCGTCGGTGTTCGGGTGCCCCGAATGCGGCGGCGTCCTCTGGGAGGTGGAGGACGGCGAGGCCCTCCGCTTCCGCTGCCGCGTCGGCCACGCCTACAGCGCCGAGGGTGTGCTCGAAGCGGAGGGCACCGCGCTCGAGCAGGCGCTGTGGTCGGCGTTGCGGGCGCTCCACGAGCGCTCGCAGCTGGCGGCGCGGCTGGCCGAGCGGACGCGGGGCCGCGGCGCCACGCGCAGCGCCGAGCGCTTCGAGGACCTCGCCCGAGAGGCGCGCGAGCAGGCCGAGCTGATCCGCCGGGTGCTCGCCGGGCGCGGTGCCGGCGGCGGCTGACCCGCGCGACCTCGACGTCGTCGCCATCGTCGGCTCGGCGGGCGCCGTGCGCGCGATGGCGTGGGTGCTCTCGGCGTTGCCGGCGGAGCTCGAGGCCGCCGTGCTCGTCGTGCTCCACCTGACGCCGCAGCACCGCAGCCTGCTCGCCGACGTGCTCGGGCGCAGCTCGCGGCTGCCGGTCGCGCAGGCCGTCGACGGCGATCTGCTCCACGCCGGCCGCGTCTATGTGGCGCCGCCTGACGCGCATCTGATCGTGGCCGAGGACGGTAGCCTGCGGCTCGACCAGTCCGAGCTCGTCCACAACGTGCGCCCGAGTGCCGACGTCCTCATGCTGTCCCTCGCCCAGAACCACCGCGGCCGCTGCGTGGCCGTCGTCCTCTCCGGCACGGGCATCGACGGCGCCGCCGGGGCCGCCGCGGTGAAGCGTTCCGGCGGCACCGTGCTCGCGCAGGACGAGGCCAGCTCCGAGTACTTCGGCATGCCGGGCGCCGCCATCCTCGCGGGCGGGGTCGACGAGGTGCTGCCGCTCGGCTCGATCGCCGACGCCGTGGTCGCGAGCATGCGGAGCCCGGTGTGAGCGCGCCCGACCCGGGCTTCGAGTCGCTGCTCCACTACGTCCGCGACGCGCGCGGCTTCGACTACACGGGCTACCGCCGCCCGACGCTGATGCGCCGCTTCGAGAAGCGGCTGCAGGCGGTGCAGGCGGACGACTGGGACGCGTATCGCGGCTACCTCGAGGAGCACCCGGAGGAGTTCGCCGAGCTCTTCAACACGATCCTGATCAACGTCACCGGCTTCTTCCGCGACCGCGAGACGTGGGACCTCATCGCCGCGGACGTGATCCCGAAGCTGCTCGAGGACCGGCAGGAGGCGTCGATCCGCGTCTGGTCGGCGGGCTGCTCCTCGGGGGAGGAGCCCTACACGATCGCGATGCTGCTCGCGGAGGCGCTGGGCGAGGAGACGTTCAGCAGTCGCGTGAAGATCTACGCGACGGACGTCGACGAGGAGGCGCTGGCCGACGCGCGCGACGCGACGTACTCCGCGAAGCAGCTCCAGCAGGTGGAGCCGGAGCTGCGCGAGCGGTACTTCGCGCGGACGAACGGCGGCTTCACGTTCCGCAACGACCTGCGGCGCATGGTCATCTTCGGCCGCAACGACCTGCACCGCGACCCGCCGATCTCGCGCGTCGACCTGCTGGTCTCGCGCAACACGCTCATGTACTTCGGCTCCGAGGTGCAGGCGCGGATCCTGGCGAACTTCTACTTCGCGCTCAACCGCGGCGGCTACCTCGTCGTCGGCAAGGCGGAGGCGCTCCAGGCCGGCCGCCGGCTGTTCACGCCGTACGACCTGAAGCGGCGCGTGTTCGTCAAGGACGGGGCCGGCGAACCGGCGTTCCGGCTGCCGCGGCTGCCCGCGACCGGGGCGCGCGAGCCGGAGGCCGAGCCGGCGGACCTCGGCGAGGCCGCCTTCGAGCACGCGCCGACCGCGCAGCTCGTGGTCGACGACGCGAACCGCGTTGCCGCCGTCAACCAGGCAGCGCGGTCGATGTTCGGCCTGAAGCTGCGCGAGATCGGCAGGCAGCTCCAGGACCTCGAGGTCTCCTACCGCCCGCTCGAGCTGCGCTCGCTGATCGACGAGGTGCGGAGCACGCGGCATGCCGTCGGCCGCAAGGACGTGCGCTGGCAGACGCCGGCCGGCGACGACCGCTCGCTCGACGTCCAGGTGTCGCCCCTCTCCGGCGCCGGCGAGGAGCTGGCCGGCGTCAGCGTCTTGTTCGTGGACGTGACGGGCCACCGGGCGCTCGAGGACGACCTCGAGCGGGCGCGTCGCGAGCTCGAGACCGCCTACGAGGAGCTCCAGTCCACGGTCGAGGAGCTGGAGACGACGAACGAGGAGCTCCAGTCGACGAACGAGGAGCTGGAGACGACGAACGAGGAGCTCCAGTCGACGAACGAGGAGCTCGAGACGATGAACGAGGAGCTCCAGTCGACGAACGAGGAGCTCGAGACGATGAACGACGAGCTGCGGGAACGGACGGACGAGACGCTGCACGCGAACGCGTTCCTGGCCTCGGTCCTCTCGAGCATCCAGCAGGCGGTCGTGGTCGTCGATCGCGCGCTGCGGGTGGTCACCTGGAGCAGCCAGGCGCAGGACCTGTGGGGCCTGCGCGAGGACGAGGTCGAGGGCGAGCACCTGCTCAACCTCGACGTCGGCGTGCCGGTCTCGCGCCTGCGCGACCCGATCCGGGAGGTGCTCGCCGGCGGGGCCGTGGAGCCGCTCGTGCTCGAGGGGCACGACCGCCGGGGCCGGCCCACCCGCTTCACCGTCTCCTTCGCGTCGCTCCGGACGCGCCGGGCGGACGACGAGGTCGGCGACGGCGTGATCATGCTCGTCACCGCCGAGGGCGCCTAGTTTCGACTCCTGCCCGCGCGGAAACCGGAGCGGCAGCATGTCCGCGCAGCCGCTTCCTCGCCGGGAGCCGGAGGCCGAGCAGCCCCGGCTGCTCTTCTTCTACTCGCCCACGTCCGGCCGCTGCCGGCGCGTCGAGGCGTACCTGGCCCAGGTCTTCCAGCGCCGCCGCAACCACGACTCGTTCCGCCTCGTCCGGGTCGCGGTCGACCGCCGGCCGGATCTCGTCGAGCGCTTCCGGATCGACACGCTGCCGACGCTGCTCGTCGTCGAGGACCGCCGGGTCCGCCGCCGCATCGTCGCCCCGAGCGGCTGTCGCGAGCTCGAGCAGGAGCTCCAGGAATGGCTTCGCTGATCGACGACGCCCACGCCGCGCGGGCACGGTCGGGCAGGGTGCGCGAGGACTCGCGCGACCTACGGCTCGGGGTGCACCGGCGCCGCCGCGAGGCGGCTGCGGTGCTCGCAGGCGCGCGCGCGACCTGCAAGCAGGTCGAGGAGCGCCGGACGGCCGGCGTCCCGACGGCGTGGAGCGCGCTCTGCTGGGAGCTGCCCGGCCATCAGCTGGACGACGTGCTGACGGTCATCTAGCTGTAGTTCCTAAGCACGTTGGTTCATCCGGGTCTCCTTGGAGGCTGGGA
>CAZBYA010000008.1:0-54143 GCA_964496175.1 uncultured Gaiellales bacterium
TCGGCGACACCGTCTTCCCGGTCTGGCCGACCTGCGCCGAGTACGGGTACCAGCCGGCGTCGACGACGGCGCGCGTCGCGGCGACCGCGCCGCCGAGTGCCTGCGCGAGCTGCTCGCAGAGCGCGAACTTCTCCGGCTCGCCGAGGCCGCGGCCGCCGGCGACGATCACGTCGGCCTCCTCGATCGCCGGGCCCTGCTGCTCGGCCGCCGCCTGCTCGAGCATGTCGGTCAGCGTCGAGAAGTCCTCGAGCTCGACCGCCGCGTCCTTCACCTCGCTCGTGCCGGCGAGCTCGCCGACGTCGAGGGAGCCGGCGCGGAAGATGCCGATCCGCACCGGCGACGACCAGCCGACGTCGACGACGACGGTGTCGGCGAGCTGCGGCGCGCGGCCCTGCTCGCCGTCGAAGTCGACGAGGCCCCAGTTGAGGCCGGCGCCGAGGCGCGCGGCGAGGCCGGCCGCGACGTCGGCCGCGAGCACCGACTGCGCGAACAGGACGGTGTCGTAGCCCTCGTCGCGCACGAGCTTCGCGAGCACGTCGACCCGCGGCTGCGGCAGCGGCGCGGCGAGGCGCTCGTCGTCCGCCACCCAGACGGTCGCGCCGACGCCCTCGGCGACGCCGCGCACGCCCGAGCCGACGACGACGCCGGCCGCCTCGCCGACGGAGGCTGCCTTGCCGAGCACCGCCAGCGACCCCTTCTGGAGATCGGAGTCGTGGTGCTCGAGGAAGACGAGCGTCTTCGCCATCTAGACGAGCCTCTTCTCGGCGAGGAACTCGACGATCTGCTCGGCGGCGCTGCCGTCGTCCTCGATCCGGCGCGACTCGCCGCGCGGCGGCGGCGGGTTGAGACCGATCACCGTCGTCGCCGGCTCGCCGCCCTGCGCGGCGACCGTCTCCTGCGGCTTCTTCTTCGCGCCCATGATCCCCTTCAGCGAGGGGTAGCGCGGCGTGTTGATCGCGTCCGAGACGGCGACCACGGCCGGCAGCGGCGCGCGGATCGTGTCGTAGCCGAACTCGGTCTGCCGCTTGCCGGTCGCGGTGCCGCCGTCGACCGTCAGCTCGCTGACCTGCGAGACGACGGGCCGGCGCAGCCGCTCGGCGACCGCCGCCCAGAGGCAGGCGCCGCCGCCGTCCGCGGACTGCTGGCCGAAGAGCACCAGGTCGGCGGCCTCCTGCTCGAGCACGCCGGCGAGCGCGCCCGCGGTGCCGAGCAGGTCGGCGCCCTCGAGCGAGGCGTCGTTGACGAGCACCGCGCGGTCGGCGCCCATCGCGAGCGCCTTGCGCAGCGCGTCGAGCGCGCGCTCGGGGCCCATCGACACGACGACCACCTCGCCGTCGCCCGCGGCCTCCTTCAGCTTCAGCGCCTCCTCGACCGCGTACGTGTCGAAGTCGGAGATCGTCAGCTCGCCGCCGCGGTCGAGCCGCTTCGTCGAGGGGTCGAGGCGACGTCCGGACGAGGCGTCCGGGACCGCCTTCACGCAGACGGCGATCTTCATGCGCGCGAGACTCTATCCACCGCGCGCGAACGGCATCCGCCCGAACTACCTAGACGGGGAGACGTGCCCGGACGAACTCGACGATCTCGGTCGTCGGCGCGCCCGGGCCGAACACCTCGGCGACGCCGTGCGACTTCAGCTCGGCGACGTCGTCGGCGGGAATCGTGCCGCCGACCAGCACGAGCACGTCGTCCGCGCCCTGCTCCCGGAGCAGCTCGACGATCCGCGGCACGAGCGTCATGTGGGCGCCGGAGAGGATCGAGATGCCGACGGCGTCGGCGTCCTCCTGGATCACCGTCTCGACGATCTGCTCGGGGGTCTGGTGGAGGCCGGTGTAGATCACCTCCATGCCGGCGTCGCGCAGAGCCCTCGCGATGATCTTGGCGCCGCGGTCGTGCCCGTCGAGGCCCGGCTTCGCGACGACGACCCTGATCTTGCCCGCCATGCCGCGATCCTAGAAGACGGGCGTCTCGCGCCAGACGCCCCACACCTCGCGGAAGGCGTCGCACATCTCGCCCATCGTCACGGAGGCGCGGGCGGCGTCGACGATCGGCGGCATCAGGTTGCGGTCGTCGCGCGCGGCGTCGTCCTTGAGCCGCGCGAGGGCGGCCTCGACCTCGCCGCTCGACCGGTGCGCCCGCAGGGACTGCACGCGCTCGACCTGCTTGCGCTCGAGCGCCGGGTCGACCTTCAGAATCTCAACCTCAGGTTCAGCTTGAAGCTGGTAGCGGTTGACGCCGACGACCACCCGCTCGCCGCGCTCGACCTCGCCCTGGTAGCGGAACGACGCCTCGGCGATCTCGCGCTGGAAGAAGTTCTCCTTGATCGCCTCGACGACGCCGCCCAGCTTGCGGATCCGCTCGAAGTACTCCTCCGCCTGGCGCTCGAGCTCGTTCGTCAGGTGCTCGACGTAGTAGGAGCCGCCGAGCGGGTCGATCGTGTTCACCACCCCGGTCTCGTGCGCGATCACCTGCTGCGTCCGCAGCGCGATCCGCACCGCGTCCTCGGTCGGCAGCGCGAGCGCCTCGTCGAACGAGTTCGTGTGCAGCGACTGGGTGCCGCCGAGCACCGCGGCGAGCGCCTCGATCGCGGTGCGGACGATGTTCACCTCCGGCTGCTGCGCCGTCAGCGAGACGCCGGCCGTCTGCGTGTGGAAGCGCATCAGCCACGAGCGGGGGTTCTTGGCCCCGTACCGCTCCCGCATCAGCCGCGCCCAGATGCGCCGTGCCGCCCGGTACTTCGCGATCTCCTCGAAGAAGTCGAGGTGGGCGTTGAAGAAGAACGACAGCCGCGGCGCGAAGTCGTCGACGTCGAGGCCGCGCTCGAGCGCCCACTCGACGTAGGTGAAGCCGTCGGCGAGCGTGAACGCCAGCTCCTGCGCCGCGGTCGAGCCCGCCTCGCGGATGTGGTAGCCGGAGATCGAGATCGGGTGCCAGAGCGGCATCTCCCGCGCACAGAACTCGACCATGTCGGTGACCAGCCGCATGCTCGGCTCCGGCGGGAAGATGTACTCCTTCTGCGCGATGTACTCCTTGAGGATGTCCGTCTGGATCGTCCCGCGGAGCGCCTCGCGGGCCACGCCCTGCTCCTCGCCGACGCAGAGGTAGAACGCCAGCAGGATCGCCGCCGGCGAGTTGATCGTCATCGAGGTCGAGACTTCGCCGAGCGGGATGCCCGCGAACAGGGTCTCCATGTCGTCGAGCGAGTCGATCGCGACCCCTTCACGGCCAACCTCACCTAGAGATCGAGGGTGGTCCGAGTCGTAGCCCATCAGCGTCGGCATGTCGAACGCGGTCGACAGCCCCGTCTGCCCGTGCTCGAGCAGGTAGCGGAAACGCTCGTTCGTCTCCTCCGCCGTCCCGAAGCCCGCGAATTGCCGCATCGTCCAGAGGCGGCCCCGGTACATCGACGGATAGACGCCGCGGGTGAAGGGGTAGACGCCGGGGTACGAGAGGTCGCGGTCGTAGTCGACCGGGGTCGTCTCCGGCGTGTACAGCGGGTCGTTCTCGACCCCGGAGATGGTCGACGAGAGCTCTCCCTGCCGCTCCGGCGCCGCGTCGTAGACCTCTTCGCGCCAGGACGCGTCGCCTGAAGTCAGCTGCTCGTCTATCGATGCCACGCGCGGAGTCTGCCGCATCGCCGGCAGGAGCGGGGCCGTGGCACGCGAAGGGAGACTGTCTAGTTCGGTAGGAAAGGGGTAAGGATCGCTCGTCTTGATCCCCCTTTCGAAGGAATTTCGTCCCACTTTCGGGGAACCTGTGCTACATCAAGTCGGGATTGAGGAGATCGCCGGCAAGCCCAGCCGGCACTGCGGACAGAGACGGTGGCACGACCATGGGGTCGTCCTCGTCGCGACTGACAACTACACGGGGTATTCCGGGTACGCCTGGAAGGAGCGAGGGGATGAATAAGAACACCAAGCGGTTCCTGACGCTGATCGGGCTGATGGGCGTCATCGCCGTGGCGACAAGCGCGGGGTCGGGCACGTTCGCCGGCTTCACGGCCGAGACCTCGAACAACGGCAACTACTTCGCGACGGGGACGCTGTTCCTGCACGCGACGGACGGCGGCGGCGCGACCTGCGCGTCGGAAGCCGCGACGAACAACCTGAACATCACGAACGTCGGCGGGACCTGCAACGCCCTGTTCTCGGTCAACCTGACGAGCGCGACCGCGGTGACGTCCGCGCAGCTGACGCTGAAGAACGCCGGCACGCTGCCGTCCTCGAACATCGAGTTCAGCTCGCCGGGCTGCACGGACTCGACCAACCAGACGCTGACCGACGGGACGCTCAGCGGGTCGATCAGCAACGCCGCCCCGATCACGTCGATCGCCGTCAACGCGCTCACCTACGCGATCCCGAGCGGCACCACGATCACGGTCACCGACAACACGAACTCGGACACGTTCACGACGAGCGCGGCCGCGGCGGCCGGCGCGACCACGATCAGCGTCACCTCGCACCAGCCGACGAACAGCTACGTCTCCGGCAACTTCGTCAAGTCGGCGCCGTCGTTCGGCGGCGGCACCCTCTGCGGGGGCCTCCAGTACGCGATCGTCGAGACGGACAGCTCGTTCCACGACACGAGCGGCAACCACGCGCTCGGCTGCGCCTACGGGTTCGGCGTCGACGGGACGACCAACGGCTGCACCTTCGGCGGCACCTACACCGTCAACAACATCCCGGGCAGCATGACGCCGCTGACCCTCGCCACCGGCGGCGGGACCGGGAACACCGGCACCCAGCTGAGCGCCGGCGGCATCCGCTACTTCCTGATCCAGATCCAGCCGTCCGGCGGGAGCCTGGACAACACGTACCAGAACAAGAAGGCCACCTTCGACCTCCGCTGGCAGATCAACCAGGCGTAAGGGTCGACCTGACGGCTTGACGCCATGCGGACGCTCAAGCAGCTCCTGCTCCTTCTGACACCCCTCGGTGCCGCCGCCCTCGTTGCGGGCGGCGGCACCTTCTCCTCGTTCGACGAGCTCGCGGCGTGGTCGCGCCGACCGAAGCGGCGCGTCGAGCACCACTCCGACCCCTCGCTCAGGAACGCGAAGCGCGCCCTGCTGGCGCTGATGCTGATCGGCGGCGCGGCGTACCTCGGCCTCAGTGGAACCTTCGCGAACTTCCAGGCGGAGACGTCGAACAACGGCGACTCGATCTCCTCCGGCACGCTCACCATGAACAACCAGGTGAACACGAACACGGCGTGCCTGTCCGCGAACGCGCCGTCCGCCGACAACATCAATTCCCGGTGCGACTCCGCGTTCAGCATCACGAACGTCTCCCCCGGGACGTTCGCGAGCACCAACGTGGCGAAGATCGTCGTCACCAACACCGGCAGCATCGACGGCTCGAAGCTCTACCTCTACGCCTCCCAGCCGAACGGCAAGCTCGCCACCCAGATCACCTCCGGCAACGCGGTCACGACCATCTCGCTCACGAGCTCCAACCCGACGGGCTTCGAGGGCTCGGTCGCGACGAGCGACAGCATCGTCGTCTCGTACGCGGGCCATTCCCAGACATTCACGGCGAGCGCCCCGGCAACAGGCGGTGCGACGTCGAACGGCGGCGCGACCTCGATCTCGGTCACCTCGCAGACCGCGTCCTACACCTTCCCCGTCGGCTCGACCGTCACCGACACGAGCGGGAACACGACCGCGAGCAACACCGACTGCTATGACGCCCAGACGACGACCGGTGGCACCCCCGGGTCGACGTACGGGACGCAGCTGAACTTCAACCCGCTGACGGGGAACCCGTTCTGCGGCTCCGTCCTGATGTGGGTGCAGGAGGTGACCGGCGGCGGGCAGACCTACTGCTGGTTCGGCAAGGGCTCGACGTGGAGCTCGGGCAGCAGCTACACGGAGGACACGAACGGCCTCTGCGTCGCGCCGATCTACGACACGACGACGGGCATCAGCGGGACGATCACGTCGATCCCGCTCGCGTCGCCGCTGAACGGCAACGTCCACGCAGGCGACACCATCACCGTCACCCAGGGGACGAACACACAGAACTTCACCGCCTCCGCGACGACGGAGACGTACGGGGCGACGAGCATCTCGGTCAACAGCACGGCCGTCGGCACCGCCTTCACGAGCGGCGCCGTCGTCACGGACCCGACGGCGCAGACCTCGCTGAACTCGAACGCTTCCACCGACAACGTCTCCGCGTTCGACACGGCCCACCACCTCGCCGCCGGCAAGCTCGAGCTGTTCCCGGTGACCACCAACGGCCACACCGACACCACGTCCGGCGCGGCCGAGCTGACGCACTACAACACCGGCACGTACACGCGGACGTTCTACGTCGGCCTCTACCTGCCGGCGCCGGGCGGCTCGAACCAGAACGCCCTCCAGGGCCTCGCCTCCACGTTCGGCCTGACGTGGCACATGGACCAGTGATCGTGTGAAGAAAGTCCTGCTCAGCTTCTTGGCGATCGGCGTGCTGAGCTGCTTCACGTTCGCCTCCGTGTTCGCCGTCCTCAACTCCGAGACCCAGAACAACCAGACGACGATCGCCTCGGGCACGCTGACGTTCGGGAACAAGGTGAACACCGGGACGACGTGCTACACGTACGGCACCGGCAGCTCGGCCAACGTCAACAGCGGCTGCGACCCCCTGTTCACGAACACCACGCTGATGTACCCGGGCGCTCTCGCCACCGCCAAGGTGACGATCACCAACAATGGCTCGCTGAACGGCAGCGCACTCTCCGTCTTCATGCCGAGCTGCACGATGGTGACGAGCCCCTCCGCCCCGGCCCCGGGGGGCATGAGCCCGTGCGGCTCCGGCGGCGCCCAGATCTACATCCAGGAGACGGATTCCTCGTGGACCCCGACGAGCTGCCTCTACCCCTCGGGGAGCGGCTCGTGCTCGCTCCTCGCGAACACGATGTCGTACCTGGCGTCGTCGCGGAACACGGTGGCGTCGGCGTGGCCGCTCGGCAGCGGCCCGGCGGCCGGAATGTCTCGCTACTTCATCATCGGCATGGAGCTGCCGACGAACGCGAGCAACGCTCTCCAGGGCGAGGAGGCGCTCTTCAGCCTCACCTGGCACCTCTCGACATGACCGACGCCGGGTACATAATCCCCAGGAGGTTGGCAGGCCCCGACGAACAGGGGGCGCAGATGGAGCAGGCCCCAGCAGAGACGCCGGTCGCCGGACCGGTCGCGGTCGGCCGTGCCCGGTGGAAGCTCGCCGGCAGGATCGCCTCGTGGCTGCTCGTCGCGGCGGCCGCGGTCGTGGCCCTCGCGCTGATCGCCGTCACGATCGGGCCGCGCTTCCTCCCCTACCAGGCGCTCGTCGTTCGCTCGGGCAGCATGTCGCCGACGATCCCGACGGGCTCGATCGTCTTCTACCGCAAGATCGCCGCCGAGAAGGTCAAGGTGGGCGACGTGATCGTCTTCACGAAGCCCGGCGACAACACCGAGAAGGTGACGCACCGCGTCGTGCAGATCGGCACCGGGCCGACCGGCAAGTACTTCATGACGAAGGGCGACGCGAACGGCGCGGTCGACGGGTGGCACGTGCCGGCCGTCGGCACCGGCTGGGTGGCCGCGTTCCACATCCCGACGATCGGGTACATCCTGGTCGGACTCGAATCGACGCTGGCACGACTCCTCCTGCTGATCATCCCCGCCGCCGCCCTTGGAGCAATCACCCTCTACGAGATCTGGCACGACCGAACGCGAAAGGGTTAGACACGTGAGACACAGCTCCCTGCGGCGGGCTGTTGCAGCAAGCGCCGTCCTGGCAGCGGCGGCTCTGACACTGAGCAGCGGCGTCGTCCGCACGACGTTCGCGCTCTTCAACGGCGAGACGACGAATGCCAACTCCGCCTTCGCAGGTGGCTGGGTCGGAGCGCCGTCCGGAGCGAGCGCAACCCCGAGCGGGTACGACATCGGGCTCTCCTGGACCGCAGGCACCCACGGGCCTGTGACCGGGCAGCAGGTGCTCGGGGTCGACAACCTCACCAACTCGAACTGCACGGGCGCCGCGTACAGCTCGATCGCCACGTTGGGCGCAGCCGCGGGCTCGTACACGGATGCGAACCGCGCCAATGGCACGAACAATGGTGACTGGTATTGCTACGAGCTCGTCAGCACCTCGGCGACCGTGTGGACCTCTTCGCTTGCCCTCTCCGCTCTTCAGATCGGTCTCGTCGCGAACGCCCTCTCGACCGCGAACGGCGGGACCGCGAACGCCGTCAGCAAGACCGACACCATCAAGATCACGTTCAACCAGCAGACGACGCTCGCGAACCAGACGGGAGTCAACGTCTGCGTCTACACGAGTGGCGCGATCCTGATCGGGGATTCGACGCCGTGCGCCGGGGCCACGGACACCTACTCGCTCGGCAAGCTGACGGTGACGGGCGCGACCCTCGGCAGCAACGTCAGGTTCAACTCCTCGACGACCGCGGTCTCGACCTCGGCGCCATGGACGCTCACCGTCACGCTCGCGGGAACGAACTCGACCTCGGCGATCACGGGGACCCCGACGTGGAAGTTCACCCCCAGCTCGTCGATCCTGTCGCACGCGACGACGCACCAGGCGACGATCTGCACGGCCGCGACGACGAACTGCCAGCCGACCGCCACGACGACGTTCTAGGCTCGTCGTGTGACGGGCGCGCGTCAGACCGCTCCGCCGGTCCGCTGGTACCGCCGGCGCTGGGCGCTCCTCATCCTCGGGCTCGCGGTCGCCGTGCTGGGCGTCAGCTGGGCAGGGCAGCGCGCCGGGCAAGGCGTCCTCGACAACCTCGACGCGCGCCTCCGCGACGGCGGCGCCGGCGCCGACGCCGCTCTCGTGGCCGTCGAGGCGGAGCAACTCACGACGCTGAGGTCCGTCGAGTTCACCGCCGGCATCGGAACGGCGCTCGCGCGAAACGATGCCGCAGCACTGAACCGGCTCGTCACCCCATTGCATGCGAACTCCGGCGTGCCGATGGTGGATCTCGTGCGTCCGAGCGGTCTCGTCATCTTCGCCGTGCGTTCGAAGGGCGCGCCGCGGCCGGTGGCGAGCCGGTCGGGCATGCCGGCGATCGCGCAGTCCCTGCGCGAGGCCAGAGGTGTCCGCGGCGGACGTTTCTCGGAGCTCGTCATCTTCCGCAGCGGGCCGACGTTCGTGACGATCGGGCCGGTGCTGCTGGCCGGCAAGCCCGTTGGTGCCGTGCTCGTGATGACGCCGCTCGCGGACGTGCTCGGACGGATCTCGCAGACCGTCCAGGCGGACCTGTCGACGTACACGACCGACGGAGCCCCGATCGCCACGACGGCAGTGCTCGACCCGCCGCGCGTCGACTCGAACACGGCGCACACGCTGATCGGCGGCGGTGCAATCGTGTACCGCTACATCCACGGCAGCGATCGGGAGGCACTCGGGCGGCTGATCATCGACCACATCCCGGTGGCCGTGCTCGGAGTCTCGCTGCACGACAACAGCCCGGTGACGCGACGCGCCGTCACGGTCTACGCCGCGCTCGCCCTGCTCGCGACGGTGATCTTGCTCGTCGCCTTCTGGTCTCGCCTGCGGCCTCGGGAGGAGCCATGAGGCGTGCCGGCGCACTCGCCGCGCTGGTCGGGGCGCTCGCGATCTCCTTTGCGGCGTACCCGGCCGCCGGCAACGCGGCGGGAATCGCCAGACCGAACCCGGCTCTGGTCAGCCTCCAGGTCGACTACGTGAACCCGCTGCGTTCCTCCTCGGGGGCGGTCGCCGCGCTCCCGGCCCTCGACCCTGCCGTGATCCCGCAGGCGCTCGCAGACCAGACGTACCTCGCCTACCAGCGGCAGGACGACCTGGGCGGCTTCCTGCCCGCGCCGATCGGCCAGCTTCCCCTGCTGAGCGGCGGGCACGCGGTGGTCGGCATCGGCGGCCACTCGAGCGAGATCCCCTCGTACGCACAGGCCGCAGGCGGGGCCATCAGCAGCTTCGCGTACACGGGCGGCCCGGTTGCGCCGCCCGAGCCGGGAACGACCCCTGTTCCAGGCCTCGGGCCGCCGCCGCCGATCGTGCCGCCGACGAACACGAACACGACGCCGCCGCCGAACCAGGGCTTCGGCGGTGTGCCGCCGCCGCCGCCGCCGCCGACGACGACGACGAGCGCGCCGACGACCACCACCGCCCCACCCCCGCCGACGACGACCGTGCCGACGACGACCACCACCCCCACGACCACGCCCACGACGACGACCACGCCCACGACGACCACCACGCCCACGACGACCACGACGACGACCACGCCCACGACGACCACGACGCCGCCGTCGCCGACAACGACGACGAGCGCGCAGCCGCCGCCTCCGTCGCCGGGCTGCGGCACGACCGGCCTCCGGATCGTCAGCGACCTCCCGAACTGCCGGATCTACGCGACGAACATGGCCCCCGGGGACTCGGCGAGCGAGCATGTGACGATCACCAACCAGGCGGACGTGCCGTTCGACCTGTCCCTCCGCGCCGCCGGCACGACGAACCGCCTGTGGGACGACCTCGAGCTCGGGGTCTGGGAGACCGGAACCGCCGCACCCTCACCGCTGCCGCGTCTCCTGTGGTGGACGACGCAGTCCAACGCGCTCGCGACCCTCAGGCCCGGCCAGTCGATCAGCCTGACGATCGAGCTCTACCTTCCGTCGAGCGCCGGCAACGCCGACCAGGGCCTCGCCGCGTCGATCGACCTGATCTGGACGGCCGCCGGCTGAACCCCGGCCACCCCCGAACGGGGCATTGACCGAAAAGGCCGGGCTCCGATAGAACTAGGTTCGGTGGGGGCCCTCCGGGGCGCTGCGGCGGCTGCGGACTCATGAGACGTTCTGAAGCTCGGAGGAGACAGGGGTTGGCCGTGTTTCGGCGGCGCTCGGCAGCCCTGGCGACGGCCTTCGCGATCGCCGGAGTCGTCGCGATCGCGCTGCCGCCGGTTGCGGCGGCGACGCCCCAGGCGACGGTGACGCTGTCGATCACGCCCTCGTCGTCACCCGTGGGCGGCCAGGTGACGATGACCGCGACCGTCACCAGCAACGTCGGCGTTCCCACGGGAACCGTGAGCTTCGTCGACGCCGCCTCGCCCTCCACACCGCTCGCCTCGCTCGTGCCGCTCGACGCCACGGGCGTCGCCACCTTCCAGACGAGCTCGATCCCGCAGGGCACGCACCAGATCTACGCGGAGTACGTGCCGGACTTCAACGGCGGCGTCGTGCTCGGCCTCCAGACGACCGACTCGGCCAACCAGACGCTCACGGTCGGCTCGACCGTCGTCGTGCACGACACCCAGGTGCTGCTCAGCACGCCGAGTCCGAATGTCGAGTCGACCGCGCCGGTGACGCTCACCGCCACCGTGACGGAGATCGGCGGCAGCGCGACCCCGACGGGCTCCGTTTCGTTCAGCGACACCGAGAGCGGCTCGCCGATCCCGCTCGGCAGCGGCTCCGTGCCGCTCGTGAACGGGATCGCGACGCTCACGGTGCCGAACTTCGCACCGGGTCAGCATCAGGTGGTCGCCTCGTACAACGGCGACCCCACGAATCACGCGTCGAGCTCGCTCCCGCTCTCGCTCACGTCGAGCGCGCCGGTCGACCCCGCGGTGCGAACGACGAGCGCCGTCACCGTCTCGCCGACGACGATCACTGCCGGCGACACCGCGACGATCACAGTCACGATCACGCAGGTCTCGCCCCCCGGAGGCACCCCACC
Organism: uncultured Gaiellales bacterium; assembly: GCA_964496175.1. Classification (GTDB taxonomy): domain Bacteria; phylum Actinomycetota; class Thermoleophilia; order Gaiellales; family Gaiellaceae; genus PALSA-600. The sequence continues at coordinate 11,688 of CAZBYA010000008.1, forward strand.
CCCCGGCGGCACGGTGACCTTCTCGTCCAACAGCGACTACGGCGACAACGTGCTCCTCGGCACCGCAGCGCTCGGCACAGCTCCCGCCGGGATGACCGCGGCGGCGAACCAGGCGATCATCCAGGTCGGGGGCTGGCAGTCCGGCTCGTACCAGATCGTCGCGTCGTACCTGGGAGATCTCTACGACAAGCCGTCGAACGCCTCGACGACGCTGGCGGTGGCAACGCAGCAGGTCACGCCGAGGGTCGTCTACACCGGGGACAGCAGCGGCGAGCACGGTCACTCGGCGAGGTTTGCCGCGGTCGTCAGCGCGACGAGCGGCACTCCGCTGGCGGGTCGCACGGTCACTTTCGCGCTCGGCGCCGGCAGCTGCACCGCGACGACCGACGTCACGGGCACCGCGTCTTGCTCGTTCGTGGTCGGCGCCTCCGGCGCGACGACGGTGACCGCGAGCGTCGTCGGCGACAGTCAAACGGTCGCGACCGGCACCCAGGCGAGCTTCACCGCCTTGCCCGAATCGACCTCGCTCCAGGTGCAGGCGGCGCTGGGCGCCTCGGCGACGACGCTGTCGGGGATCCTCCGCGACGACACCTCGGCCCCGGTCGCAGGACGGACCGTGACGCTGACGCTCGCAAGGTCGTCGTGCTCCGGGGTCACTGACGCATCGGGCACCGCAACCTGCTCCGTCCCGACGCCGCTCGGACTGACGGCGACCTTGACCGGGACGTTCGAGGGCGACGCGACGTACGCCCGGTCGTCCGCGACGGCGACGGTCAAGCTGAAGGTGCCGACGGTTCTGACGTACACCGGCGCGAACGCAGGCGAGTACGGGCACGTCGTCACCCTGTCGGCGAACCTGGTCGACTCGACCCAGACCCCGATCGCGAGCGCGCAGCTCACCTTCGGCCTCGGCTCGCAGTCGTGCCAGGCGACGACGGACGCGACCGGCAACGCGTCGTGCTCGCTCACGGTCGCGCAGGATCCAGGCTCGACGCCGGTGCAGGTGTCGTTCGCCGGCAACGAGCAGTACCTGCCGAACAGCGCGTCGTCCGCCTTCGCGATCTCGCCGGAGGGAACATCGATCGCGATCACCGTGCCGTACGTGATCCTGGACGCCACGTCCCTGCCGCTCACGGCGCTGCTCCGCGACGACCAGGGCAACCCGCTGGCGGGGCAGACCGTGGCCCTGACGCTGGGTGCGAGCTCGTGCAGCGGCGTCTCCAGCTCGACGGGAGCGGTCTCGTGCTCCGTGCCGGGCCCTGTACCCCTGGGGCTGGAGCTGGTCGGCGCGAGCTTCGCCGGGACCCCGGATCTCCTCGGTTCCTCGGCGACGAGCATCACGATCGTCATCCAGCTCCCGACCTGCGTGGGATCCTCGACCGGGGGCGAGGACGAGTCGGTGCGGGCGGGAGCGTTCTGGGGCGACCCATGCCAGGGGAGCGATCTCCGGGAGGGTGGCGATCGCGGGTAGACCGGGCCGCGGCCGACCCGACCCCCCGAACGAGGCATTGACCGACACGGCTGTCCCCCGATAGAAGTAGATTCGGATGAGGTGAGGGCCTGCGGCGGGCCCCCCTGCGGCACCTGCGGAACAACACGATGCGGACGAGACTTGCGGCGAGACGAGGGTGTGTGCCGTGCGGTTGGCTGGCGGCGGTCGCGGCCGCCGTCGTCGCCCTGCTCGCCGGCGTCGCGATCGTGCCCGCGACCGCGGCTGCTGCAGCGCCCACGGCGACCGTGACCCTGTCGATCTCGCCGACATCGGTACCCGTCGGCGGGCAGGTGACCCTGACGGCGACCGTCACCAGCAACGTCGGCGTTCCGACCGGAACGGTGAGCTTCGTCGATGCCGCCTCGCCCTCGACACCGCTTGCCTCCATGGTGCCGCTCGACCCGACCGGCGTCGCGACCTTCCAGACGAGCTCGATCCCGCAGGGGACGCACGAGATCTACGCGGAGTACGTGCCGGACTTCAACGGCGGCGTCGTGCTCGGCCTCCAGACGACCGACTCGGCCAAGCAGACGCTCGCGGTCGGCTCGACGGTGGTCGTGCACGACACCCAGGTGGTGCTCAGCACGCCGAGTCTGACCGTCGACTCGACCGCGCCGGTCACGCTCACCGCCACGGTGAGCCAGGTCGGCGGCAGCGCGACCCCGACCGGTTCCGTCTCGTTCAGCGACGTCGAGAGCGGCTCACCGATCCCGCTCGGCAACGGGCCCGTGCCGCTCGTGAACGGGGTCGCAGCGCTCACGGTGCCCGACTTCGCACCCGGCCAGCACCAGATCGTGGCGTCGTACAACGGAGACTCCGCGAACAACCCGTCGAGTTCGTTGCCGCTCGTGCTCAACTCGAACGCGCCGATCAATCCCGCCGTCCAGACGAACGCCGCCGTCACGGTCTCGCCCGCCACGATCTCCGCGGGGGACACCGCGACGATCACGGTCACGATCACGCAGGTCTCGCCGCCCGCCGCGACACCGCCTCCGGGCGGCAGCGTGACGTTCTCCTCGAACAGCGTCTACGGCGACAACGTCCTCCTCGGGACGGCAGCGCTCGGGACCGCGCCCCCGGGGATGACGGCCGCGCCGAACCAGGCGATCATCCAGGTCGGCGGCTGGCAGACCGGGGCCTACCAGATCGTGGCGTCGTACCTCGGCGACATCTACGACCACCCGTCGAACGGCTCCGTGAACCTGTCGGTGACGCCCGGTCGGGTCGCAGCGTCGATCGCCTACACCGGGGCCACGAGCGGCGAGCACGGCCATTCGGCGTCGTTCTCCGCGGTCGTCACGGACACCAGCGGCAACCCGCTCGCGGGCCGCTCGGTCACCTTCACGGTCGGCACCGGCAGCTGCACCGCCACGACCGACGGCGCGGGCAACGCGACGTGCTCCTTCGTCCTCGGCACCGACCCCGGCGCGACGACCGTGACCGCGAGCGTGGCGCGCGATCCCCAGACGCTCGCGACGAGCACCGACGCGAGCTTCACGGTGCTGCCGCAGCAGACGTCGCTCCAGGTGCAGGCGCAGCCGGGCGCCCCGACCACGGCGCTCTCGGCGACCCTGCTCGACGACACATCGTCACCGGTCGCTGGCCGGACGGTGACCCTGACGCTCGGGTCGTCTTCGTGCTCCGCCGTCACCGACGCCTCGGGTGCAGCGTCCTGCTCCGTGCCCACGCCCTCCGGGCTGACCGCCGCACTGACAGGGGTGTTCGCGGGCGACTCGACCTATGTCGGATCGTCGGCAGCGACGACCGTGACGCTGATGCTGCCGACGACCGTGACGTACACGGGAGCTACGGCGGGCGAGTACGGGCACGCCGTCACGCTGTCCGCGCGCCTGACCGACTACCAGGGCAACGTTCTCGCGAGCCAGCCGCTCTCATTGAGCCTCGGCTCGCAGTCCTGCCAGGCGACGACGGACGCGACCGGTAGCGCGTCGTGCACGATCACGCTCGCCCAGGATCCGGGCTCCCTCCCGGTCACGGTGACGTTTGCGGGCAGCTCGCGCTATCTCGCGAGCAGCGGGTCGGCAGTCTTCGCCGTCTCGCCGGAGGCGACGTCGCTCTCGATCACGGTGCCGTCGGCGCTGCAGAACGGCGCGCTCGTCCCGCTCACGGGACGGCTCCTGGACGACCAGGGACGGCCGCTCGGAGGCCAGACGGTCGTGTTGACGCTGGGCGCACGATCGTGCACCGCCGTCTCCACGTCGGCGGGTCTCGTCTCGTGCTCGGTGCCGCGCGCGACCGTCCTCGGGCCGACGACCGTCACGGCGAGCTTCGCCCCGACGACCGACTACCTCGGCTCGTCGGCCAGGGGCACGACCATCCTCTTCGAGCTTCCCGCGGGCGGTACGTTCGTGATCGGGGATCTCGCCGCGCAGCCGAACGTCACCTTCTGGGGCGCGCAGTGGTGGAAGCTCAACCCGACGAGCAACGGCGGGGCGCCGTCGGCGTTCAAGGGCTGGGCAACGTGCACCGGCGCCTGCACGAACGGCTGGACGAGCCGACCCGGCAACAGCTCGGCGCCGCCGGCGGCGCCGCTTCCGACGTACATGGGCGTGATCGTCTCCAGCTCCATCTCGAAGAGCGGATCGACGATCTCGGGCAACACCGTGCGCATCGTCGTCGTGCGGACCGCTCCCGGGTACGCGCCCGACCCCGGCCATGCCGGGACGGGCACCGTCGTCGCAAGCCTCTAGCTCTCCTCCGGAGCGGTGACCCCGGCCCCCTGAGGGGGGTGATCAGCTTCTCGACGTCGCGCGTCGATGCATGCAGCGATGACGCCGCTGCTGCACGCCGGAAGCCTCGCCGTCGCGGGCTCGCTCCTGCTCGCGGGATTCCTCGGGCTCGGTCGCAGTGCGACACCCGCCTTCCACCTCAACGGCTTCGCCGGTCCCGTTCCGCGCGTCGCGGTGCAGACCCTGTACCTCGAGCGGTCCCCCGCGAGCGCAACGCTGAGGCAGGTTCGGTGCGCGACCGCGTCGTCGGGCGACACGTCGACCTGCTTCGTGCCGTCGCGTTAGCGTTCGCCGCCGGGCAGCCAGAGCGGCTCCTCGCCGCCGGCCGCATTCGCCGCGCGCGCGAGGATGAAGAGCAGGTCGCTGAGCCGGTTCAGGTAGACGGCCGCCAGCGGGTTGACCGGCCGCTCGCGGGCCGCGTCCAGCACCTCCCGCTCGGCGCGGCGGCAGACGGCGCGCGCGACGTGCAGCCGCGCCGCGGCCTCGGTGCCGCCCGGCAGCACGAAGCTCTTGAGCTCCGGCAGCGGCGCGTTCGCCTCGTCGCACTCCGCCTCGAGCCGGTCGATCGCCGCCTGCTCGACCCGCAGCCTGCCGTCGCCCTCCGTGAACGGCACGGACAGGTCGGCGCCGACGTCGAACAGCTCGTTCTGGATCCGGTTCAGGCGCGCGTCCTGTGCCGCCGCCTGCACCCATCCGACGACGGAGTTCAGCTCGTCGACGGCGCCGTACGCCTGGACGAGCGGATCGAGCTTGGAGACACGAGAGCCGTCGCCGAGCGAGGTCTCGCCGCGGTCGCCGCCACGCGTGTAGATCCGCGTCAGGCGAACAGGCTCCTCACGGCGCCGCGGCACGGGCACGCTCCCCCAGGATCTCGCGCGCGATCACGAGCCGCTGGATCTCGCTCGTGCCCTCGTAGATCTCGGTGATCTTCGCGTCGCGGTAGTAGCGCTCGACCGGGAACTCCTTGGTGTAGCCGTAGCCGCCGAGCACCTGGATCGCCTCGGCCGTCTGGCGCCGCGCCATCTCGGACGCGAAGAGCTTCGCCTTCGCCCCCGCCTCCGTGTGCGGGCGCCCCGAGTCCTTCAGCCAAGCGGCGCGCAGGACGAGCAGGCGGGCGGCGTCGATCTCCATCGACATGTTCGCCAGCTTGTGCTGGATCGCCTGGAAGTCGGCGATCCGCTGCCCGAACGCCTCGCGCTCCTGCGCGTAGCGGAGCGCGACGTCGTAGGCCGCCTGCGCGATCCCGACCGCCTGCGCCGCGATCCCGATGCGGCCGCCGTCGAGCGTCGCCATCGCGATCCGGAAGCCGTGGTTCAGCTCGCCGAGCACCCGGTCCGTCGGCACGACCGCGTCGATCGCGATGTCGTTCGTGACCGAGGAGTTGAGGCCGAGCTTCTCCTCGGTGCGCGTGATCTCGACGTCCGCGCTGTCGACGACGAACGCAGTCACCCCACGCGCCGACCGCGTCTCCTGGTCGGTGCGCGCGAAGAGCAGGATCGTGCCGCCGAAGGCGGCGTTCGTGATCCACTGCTTCGCGCCGACAACGTGGAAGCCGCCGTCGACCGCGTCGGCGCGCGTCGTCAGCGAGCCGGCGTCGGAGCCGGAGCCGGGCTCCGTGAGCGCGAAGCAGCCGATGCCCTCGCCGCGCGCGAGCGGCGGCACGAAGCGGGCGCGCTGCTCGTCGGTGCCGAAGCCGAGGATCGGCAGGGTGCAGGCGGACGTATGCACGGCCACGGTGACCCCGACGCCGGCGTCGGCGCGCGAGAGCTCCTCGAGCACGAGGATGTACGAGACGAAGTCCGCGCCCGCGCCGCCGTACTCCTCCGGCACGCAGACGCCCAGCAGCCCCAGCTCGGCCAGCTTGCCGAGCAGCTCGCGCGGGAAGCCGTGCGCGCGGTCCCAGGCGGCGGCGCGCGGCTCGATCTCCTCCCGGGCGACGTCGCGCGCGAGCGCCTGGATCTCCCGCTGCTCGGCCGTCAGCTCGAAGTCCACGAGCCGCAGCCTACCGCGCTACTTCGGCTCTGCCTCGAGCTTGTAGCCGACGCCGAAGCGCGTCTGGATGAACGAGTGGCGCGAGGCGCGCCGGTCGACCTTCTGGCGGAGGCGGCGGACGAACACGTCGACCGTGCGGTCGCGGTGGGTCTCGCGCCTCCCCCACACCTTCTGCAGCAGCTCGTCGCGCGTGACCACCCGGCCGCGGTCGAGCGCGAGCGTGTAGAGCAGCTTGAACTCGGTCGGCGTCAGCTCCGCGCTCTTGCCGTCGACGTACGCCTGCACCTCGCGCGGGTCGATCCGCAGCTCCTCGATCTCGATCGCGTCGCCCCGCCGCTCCTCCGCCGGCCGGACGCCGCGCCGGGCGGCCGCCCCCACCCGCGCCACCAGCTCACGCATCGAGAACGGCTTCACCAGGTAGTCGTCGGCGCCGATCTCGAGCGCGTGCACGCGGTCGTGCTCGGTGCCCCGGGCCGAGACGACGACGATCGGCGTGCCGATCCCCTCCGTGCGCGCCTGCTCGATCAGCTTCCAACCGTCGAGCTCGGGCAGCATCAGGTCGAGCACGCAGACGTCGGGATTCTCGAAGCGGAGGCGGGCGAGGCCGAGGTCGCCGCGGCCGACCACGACCGGGTCGAAGCCTGCCGCCACCAGGTGCCGCGCCATGCCGTCGGCGACGACGTTGTCGTCCTCGACGATCAGGACTTTCGCCACGCACCGAGCATAGATCGGGAACCGGGTCGTGCCGGGTTCCTCTACCGTGTCGGATTGGTGTCGATCTGGTGAAGCGGTTCTTGCGATCGCGAGACGAAGAGCAGGATGTCGACATGGGGTCGGTGGAGCACCCGGCTGAGGCGCCGGAGCCCGGATGGGCGAGCTTCGACGAGCTCCGCAGCGGCTTCACGGCCGCCGTCTCGCACGAGCTGCGGACGCCGCTGGCGCGCATCCTGGCGCTGCTCGACTCGACGGAGCTCCCCGACGCCGACGTCCGCTCGCTGATCGACCAGGCCCGCGCCGAGGTCGAGAACGCGAGCACGCTGATCGACGAGATCCTGTTCCTGTCGGAGCTCGAGAGCGGCAAGGAGGTCGTCTCGCTCGGCCACACGACGGCGCTGCCGGTGCTCGAGGCGGTCGCGCGCGAGCACGAGAGCGCGGCGATCCGTGCCGGCGTGACGATCGTCGTCGAGGGCGACCCGAACGTCGACCTGCCGCTGCGGCCGCGGATGCTGCGGATGGTCGCCGAGAACCTCGCCGAGAACTCGATCCGCTACGCGGGGCATGCGACGACCCTCACCTTCTCCGTGCACCGCGCCGGCGGCTTCGCGGTGCTGACCGCGGCCGACGACGGCGTCGGCGTCCCCGAGGCGTCGCTGCCGCGGCTCTTCGAGCGGTTCTACCGCGGCGACGCCGCGCGCACCTCTCGCGGCACGGGCCTCGGCCTCGCGATCGTCAAGCGGGTCGTGGTCGCCGCCGGCGGTGACGTGCAAGCGGACGGAGGCCCCGGGCGGGGCCTCCGTATCCGCTGCGTCTTCCCCGCGTAGGCCGGGCCTACGTGGAGATCGTCTTCAGCGTCTTCTCCGCGGCGACCAGCACGGACTTCACGGTCGACATCGGAGCGAACGTCAGCTTGGCGGCGAACTGCCCCTGCTGCCCCTGCGTCAGCGCCCAGAAGATCATCTTCCGCAGCTCGGCTGCGTGCGGGCTCTTCCGGTGGACGATGACGTACGTGTAGGTGCTGATCGGGTAGCCGAACTTCGCCGACTTCGGCGGGTTGACGATGTGCATCTCGTTGTTCGCCGGCACCTTCGTGAAGGCGAGCGCGGCCGCCTCGATCCGGCGGAGGCTCGGATAGAGGAAGTTGCCCGCGGCGTTCCGCACGGCGGCGAAGTGGATGTGGTTCTTGGTCGCGTACGCGATGTCGACGTAGCCGATGGACCCGTCCGTGCGCGAGATGAGCCCGGCGACACCGCCCGAGCCCTTGGCGCCCTGACCGGCCGGGAAGGCCGGCTGCGTCGAGACCCCGATCTTGTTCCTCCACTCGGCGTTCACGGCCGACAGGTAGTCGGTGAACGCGTACGACGAGCCGGAGCCGTCCGACCGGAACACGGGCGTGATCTTCAGGTCGGGCAGGCTCGCGCCCGGGTTCAGCTTCGCGATCGCCGCGTCGTTCCAGTTCGTGATCTCGCCGAGGAAGATCCTCGAGATCGTGCTGGAGTCGAGCCTCAGGTGGACCGGCGCACCGGGCACGTTGTAGGCGACCGAGATCGCCGACAGCGCCCACGGGATCTGCACGCAGTCGGCGCACGCCGACTGCTGCGCCGGGTTGAGCGGCGCATCGGAGGCGCCGAAGTCGACCTGGTTGTTCGTGATCGCGGCGATACCGGCGCCCGAGCCGACGGCCGAGTACTGGACCGTGTAGCCGAACGCGTGGCCGATCGCCGGCGTCCAGGCGGCGACGAGCGGGGCGACGAAGGTGCTGCCGGCCCCCGTGATCGTGGTGTCGGTGCTCTTCGCGCCGGCGGCCGCCACTGCGGCGAGCGCGACCAGCGCGGTTGCGATGAGGGCGAGCCCTCTCTTCATCGATGTCCTCTCCTTGTCCCTGGGGGTGTTGCTGTCACTGACGTCCGCCATTGCACCCCGGATCCGCGGGCGCGTGGGCTGACGCGGTGTGACACGGAGGTGACGAAGTGGTTAAGAGGCACTGCGGGCGCCGGTGCGCCCGCAGTTCGCCGTCGTAGTGCGTAGCAGCCCACCATCTCGCCGTCGCTGCTCTTCCCGAAGCCGCCGACGTTGATATAGAGGAATGAGCGCACCGTGCCATAGCCGTCGCACGGCCAGATGGCACCGCCAGGGGGGCGAGTACAACTCACCGCTCGAACCGGTTCCCGAGCCCTGCGTACAGACCAGCTGAATCCACCCGGAGCCCGTATAGGCCGAGAGGCAGAGCGTGTAGCTCCAGCTCAAGCGTATTTCGCTCTACTGCGTGAGCCCGAGCTTGCGGCGCGACCGCTCCAGCAGCAGCCTGGCCGCCAGGCTCGTCACCAGCACGAAGAGAATCAGGCAGAACGCCGCCGCCCACGCCTGCTTCTGCTGCACCGGGTCGGCCGACTCGGAGTACTCGAAGATCGTCAGCGGCAGCGACTGCACCGAGTGCGTCGGGTTCCAGTCGACGAGCTGCCCGGCGATCGCGCAGGTGAAGAGGAGGGGCGCCGTCTCCCCCGCGGCCCGTGCGATCGCGAGCGTCGTGCCGGTGAGGATGCCGCCGAGCGACGTCGGCAGGACGACGCGGAGGACGGTCTGCCACTTCGAGACGCCGAGCGCGAAGCTGGCCTCGCGCAGGTGGTTCGGCACCAGGGCCAGCACCTCCATCGTCGAGCGCGCGACCAGCGGCAGCATGATCACCGCCAGGGCGAAGCCGCCCGCGATCGCGCTCTGGTGGCGGCCGATGCCGAGCACGGGGAACTTCACCTTCACGCACAGCGCGAAGACGAAGATCCCGATCACGATCGACGGGAAGCCGTTCAGCACGTCGAGCCACAGGCGGATCTGGCGCGTCGGCCAGGGCCGCGCGAACTCGCTCACGTAGATCGCGATCAGCACGCCCGTCGGCAGTGCGAAGACGATCGCGGTCGCGACCAGCAGGAACGAGCCGACGAAAGCAGGGGCGATGCCCCCGCCCGTGCCGCCGAAGAAGTTCGAGCTCGGCCCCTTGATGAAGAAGTCGAGGTTGATCGCGCCGATGCCGCGGCTCCCCACCGACCAGACGACCACGGCGAGGACGAACACCGCGGCGACCGCGGCGAGGACGGCCGAGCTCTCGGCGACGCGGTTGACAAGCAGGCGACGCCGCGAGCGCCCCGTCGCCTTCAGCGAGATCGGCTGCGCCGCCATCAGTCCCCGCCGATCCGCTGGAACTCGAAGCGCTTGACGACGCGCTGCGCCGCGTAGTTCGTGACGAAGGTGATCGCGAGCAGGATCAGCGCCAGGTAGATCAGCGCGGAGATCTGGATGTTCGTGATCGCGCCCTGGTACTGGTTGGCGATGCGGCTCGCCATCGTGTCCCCGGGGTTGAACAGCGACAGATGCAGCGGGATGAAGTTGCCGATCACCTGCGTGACGGCGATCGCCTCGCCGAGCGCGCGGCCGAGGCCGAGGATGATCGCGGCGACGACGCCGCCCCGCACGGACGGGACGACGACCGAGCGGACCATCTCCCAGCGGGTCGCGCCGAGGGCGATCGAGCCCTCCTCGAGCTCGGACGGCACGCCGAGGAAGAGCTCGCGGCAGATCGAGGAGGTGATCGGGAGCGTCATGATCGTCAGCACGAGGATCGCGCTGAAGACCGTCGACTCGTAGTGGGCGTAGCCGCCGAAGATCGGGATCCAGCCGAGGACGGCGCCGAGCAGGGGCTGCACGTGGTGCGCGTCGAACGGGGCCAACACGTAGATGCCCCAGAGCCCGACGACGACGCTCGGGACGGCGGCGAGCATGTCGACGAGCGTGCCGACCGGCGTGCGCACCGCAGGCGGCGCGAGCTCGCTGAGGAACAGGCCGATCGCGATCGAGAGCGGCGCCGAGAGCAGGATCGCACCGAACGACGTGATGAGCGTGCCGATGATGAACTCGCGCGCGCCGAACTGGCCCAACGTCGCGTTCCACTGCGTGTGCCAGATGAAGGCGAGCTTGAAGGCCTTGATCGCAGGCCAGGCCCCGACGGCGACCCGCCAGACGATCAGGAAGACGACGAGGACGCCGAGGATCGAGGCGGCGGCGGTCAGGCCGTAGAGGGCCCCGTCGCCGATACGATCGCCGGCGTGGCGGGTGCGGCGCAGCCCGGCGGGCGTCGGGACGGAGGCGGCTTCCATGCCGGGACCAGCATTCCAGCGGGCACCGCCGCCCGCAGGGCCTGTCACCACTCCGTCACGGGACGTTCACATCCCGTGCACCCCGTGCGGGCGCGGGGCCGGGGACACTGGGCCTGGTGTCGATGACCTCGCTCACCGTCCCCAGGGCGCAGGGCGCTCCGATCAGCAAGAACGCCGTCTTCGACATCCAGGGTCTGGCGGTCGCCTACGGCCGCGCCCTCGCCGTCCAGGACGTCTCGCTCCGGATCTACGAGCACGCGATCACGGCGCTGATCGGGCCGTCGGGCTGCGGCAAGTCCACGGTGCTCCGCTGCCTCAACCGGATGAACGACCTGATCCCGAGCGCCCGCGTCTCGGGGCAGGTTCTCTACCACGACGTCGACCTCTACGGCCGGGACGTCGACCCGATCGAGGTGCGCCGGCGCATCGGCATGGTCTTCCAGCGCCCGAACCCGTTCCCGAAGTCGATCTACGACAACGTCGCCTACGGGCTGCGCATCCTCGGCATGCGGGACAACCTCGACGACCGCGTCGAGAAGGCCCTGCGGGGCGCAGCGCTCTGGGACGAGGTGAAGAATCGCCTCAAGACCTCGGCGCTCGGGCTCTCGGGCGGCCAGCAGCAGCGCCTCTGCATCGCGCGGGCAATCGCCGTCGAGCCCGACGTGATCCTGCTCGACGAGCCGGCGTCGGCGCTCGACCCGATCTCGACGAGCGCGATCGAGGACCTGATGCACGAGCTGAAGCGCGACTACACGCTCGTGATCGTGACGCACAACATGCAGCAGGCGGCGCGCGTCGCCGAGATGACCGCATTCTTCTCGCTCGACGTCCACGACGACGGCACCCGCCACGGCATCCTCGTCGAGTACGACTCGACGGAGAAGATCTTCACCCAGCCGTCCGACGAGCGGACGGAGGGCTACGTCACCGGGCGCTTCGGATAGTCGTGCCCATGCGCATCTCGTTCACCGAGGAGCTGTCGGCGCTCGAGGCGGCGCTGCAGGAGGAGGGCGACCTCGTCCTGCGCGCGCTCCGCTCGGCGCTCAACGCGCTGGCGCGCGCCGACGAGGAGCTGGCCAACGAGGTGATCGGCTTCGACGACGAGGTCGACCGTCGCTACGTCGCGATCGAGGAGGGCGTGCAGTCGCTGCTCGCCCGCCAGACCCCGGTCGCGGCCGACCTGCGGCTGGTCCTCGCCGTGCTCCGGATCAACCTGCACCTGGAGCGGATGGCCGACTACTGCGTCACGGTCGCGAAGCTGACGAAGCTGATGGGCAATCTCGACGTCAGCGGCGAGGCGATCGCGCGCTCGATCGAGGACATGGGCCAGCGCGCCGAGCAGATGATCCGGGTCGCCATGGACGCCTTCGCCGCGCGCGACGCCGAGAAGGCGCTCTCGCTCGTCGAGCTCGACGAGCTGATCGACCGCGCGAACCGGAACGCGATCGAAGACGTGCTCTCGCTCGGCGACTCGCCGCAGGAGCGGGAGTACGGGCTGCGCATGCTGGTCGTCTCGCGCTGCGTCGAGCGGATCGGCGACCATGCCGTCGACATCGGCGAGCAGGTCGCCTACCTCGTCACCGGCGAGTTCCGCGAGTTCAGCGACGCCAGCCACCCCAACGGCTAGCGGAGCCTGAAGGCTAGGCGGCGTCGCGCCGCTTGGCCCGGCGTCGCCGCTCGGCGAAGAGCGCGTCGAAGCGGCAGCTCCGCTTCGAGTCGAGCGCCGCGATCGTGATCTCGCGCTCGAGCTCCTCGTCGGTCAGCGACTCGACCGCTTCGTGCTCGCCGTCGAGCGGGCGGCCGGTGCGGGCATCGGTGTGGTCGTGCGTCAGCGTGTTCATCGCCCCGAGCGTGCCCACGAGCGGCCCCGACCGAAAGCGAGGAACTACGGATTCGCGGACCTCCACCCCGCGGCCCGCGGCCTGTTAGGTTGCGCTCGTGCCGAAGGGCAAGCACCGCCACGTCGATCTTGCCGCAAGCGCCCCCGAGCGCACGCGGCGCCGGTTGCGCGCCAGGCGCTCGCGGCCCACGGGTCGCACGCTCGCGGCTCGTCGCTAGAGGGAAACGGCCTCGCAGCGGTCCGGTGAACGACCGGGACAGGGACGCCGGCGCCGTCAGACTGCCGCCATGCGGATCGACGGCGAGGCGCTGCAGCGCAGCCTCCAGTCGCTCTCGTTCGCGGCGGGCGACTGGTGGCCGTCAGTCGACGATGCCTGCGAAGGCGCGTGGCTCGACGAAGAGCCAGGCATGGCCGCCCCGCGCCGCGACCTCGCGGTAGCGGGCGCCCGCCAGGCCGGCGATCTCGCGGCAGTGGGCGACGGGGGTCAGCGTGTCGCCGGGGCAGGCGATCACGTCGCAGCGCACGCCGCCGACGCGTAGCGCCCGCAGGCTCTCGCGCAGGTCGAGGGCGCGGACGGCACGGGCGAGCCGCCACGTGGCGCGCGGCGCCCGCGCGATCGAGGCGAGCTCGCGCAGCACCTCGGGCAGCGGGTAGACCCGGCGAGCCGCCTGACGCAGGAAGTCGCGGATGCTCGCGAGCACGGGCTTCGTCAGCGGCAGGCCGGCCGGGGCTACCAGCACCACCCGCTCGACCGCGTCGGGCCGCCGCAGCGCGGCGGCGACGGCGAGAGCGGCGCCCATCGAGTGGCCCGCGAGCGTGACGGGCGCATCGCAGCCGTCGATCGTCGCGCAGAGGGCGGCGACGCGGTCGCCGAACGTGCTCGCGCTGCGGTACGCCGGCGGCTGGTGGACGATCCAGCCGGCGCCGAGCGCCTCGGCGTAGAACGAGGGCCGGGCGGCGAAGCCGGGGATGAAGACGCGGGCCACCGGCCCATGGTAGAGACACCGCGCTCAGGCGGCCAGGCGCGCGCGGGGCCGCGCCGGGGCGAACACCGAGTGGTACCCGGCGAGCAGCTCGGCGTACGACTCGTCCCACGAGCGGCGGCGGGCGGCGACCAGCGCGCGGCGGGCGAGCTCGTGCCGGAGCGGCTCGTGCTCCACCAGCTCCGCGAGGGCGGCCCCGAAGGCGCCGGCGTCGTCGGGCGCCACGAGCAGCCCCGTCGACCGGTGCTCGACCAGCTCGAGCGCGCCGCCCGCGGCCGCCGCGACCGTCGGCAGACCCGACGCGGCGCTCTCCAGGAGCACCTGCCCGAAGGTATCGGTCGTGCTGGGGAAGCAGAAGACGTCGGCGCTCGCGTAGACCTGCGCGAGCGCGTCCCCGCGCAGCTCGCCGAGGAAGCGGACACCCTCCGGCGCGCCCGCCTCGAGCCCGCCGCGCGCGGGCCCGTCGCCGACGACCGCGAGCCGCACCTGCGGCCGGCGGTGGCGGAGGCCCGCGAAGGCCTCCAACAGGACCGACACCCGCTTCTCCTCGGAGAGCCGCCCCACGTAGAGCAGCAGCGTCGTGCCTCCGTCGAGCAGGTGGTCGCGCAGCGCCTCGTTCCGGCGGGCGGGCGCGAACCGGCTCGTGTCGACCCCGCGGCCCCAGACGGCGACGCTCGCATGTCCGCGCGCCCGCAGCGCCTCTGCGACGGCGAACGTCGGCGCGAGCACGAGCTTGCACTGGCGGTAGAACCAGTCCACCCACAGGTCCATCGCCTGCGCGACGAGCAGGTCGCGTGTCAGGTGCAGCGTGTACGGGCCGAGCTCGGTGTGGTAGGAGCCGACGAGGGGCACGTCGAGCAGCCGGGCCGCGACGAGCCCGCAGACCCCGACCGGCCCCGGCGTCGCGACGTGCACGACGTCCGGCCGTTCCCGCTCGACGAAGGCGAGCACGTCGGTGAGCAGCGGGAAGCGCAGCTCGAGCTGCTCGTAGGTCGGCAGCGGCACGGCCCAGTCCTGCGCGAACGCCGTCAGTCCCGGCTCGTCGGCAGCCTCCTCGCGCGCGGTCGCCAGACGGAGCGGCAGCCGCCCGAGGCGGGCCTCGTCGGCGAGGCGGCGCATCGTTCCAGCCACGCCGTTCGCCTCGTCGTAGGTGTCGGTGAAGACCAGTGCGGTCCGATCACGTGCCTCCTCTCGCCCGCCGAAGAACGCCGTCTCGATCTCGTCAAGGCTCGCGCGCGACTCGGCGTGGTGGCGTGCCGTGCCGAGGTAGGGCGCCTGGAGCGCCGCGACGGCCGCGAGAGCCTGGAGCCTGCCGCCGACCGCGTCGAGGCGGCCGAGGTCGAGCCCGCCCTCGCGCACGCGCGAGCCGAAGAGCCGCGCGAGCTGGTGTGCCGACTCGCGAATCTCGCTGTGCCGTTCCCCCGCGTCGGTCGCGTCCTCGTCGAAGAGCGCGCGGGCGCGGGCCGCCGCGAGCTCGGGGAGCGTATGCCCCGCGTCGCGGTAGGCGTTGAACGCGAGCGCCCCGAGCGCGTGCGCGAGCTTGACCGTCGAGCCGTGCGCCCCGGCGAAGCCGCACTCCCCCGCCATCACCGCGTCCAGGAACGCGCCCGGCGTGTGGCCCGGCGCCTGCGTCCACGTGGTCGCGATGTCGATCGCGCCGTGGTCGTCCGACCCGCCGGTGAGCGCGATCGACGTGTGCGCCGGCGGCTCGACGCCGTGGCGCTCGGCGAGCTTCGCCAGCGACTCGCGGGACGCCGTCGCGGCGAGCCTGCAGGCGAGGACGTTCGTCTCCTCCGGGCGCGCGCCGTTCCGGCCCTCCCAGACTCCGAACAGGAGCAGCAGCCGCTCCATGTGCGACGCCGTCAGGGGCGGCCCCATCCGGTAGAGCGGGTGCGCGAGCGCGTGCGGCAGGCCGCGCTCGCGCAGGAAGCCGACGAGGTCGACGACCGACGGCCGGTACGGCTGGAGGTCGCGGTGGTCGCCTTCCGACAGGTTCCATACGAGCACGTGCAGCGGCACGTCGTCCTCGGCGAAGCGCGTCGTCACCTCGACGGAGAGGAACGTGTCCGGCAGGTGGGCGATGCGGAGCGCGCCCTCGACCGTGTTGTGGTCGCTGATCGTGACGAAGCGCATCCCGCGCTGCTTGCAGACGCGGTAGACGCGCTCGGGATCCGTGTACGACTCGCCGAGCCGGGCGCGCCGGAGCGCGTAGTTGCCGCTGTCGGTGGAGTACCGCGAGTGCACGTGCAGATCGCAGCGGCCCGTCTCGTGCATCTACCTCCGGTGTACCTCGCGCGGCGGCGTTTCCCTCACGGCGTCACCGAGGCGACGCCACACGTTCACCAGGCGGTCAGGCGGCGAGGCGCTCGCCGGCGTCTTCGAGCCGCGCGAGGAAGGCCGGTCGCGGCGAGCGGAGATAGGCCAGCACGGCGCGCTCGTCCTTCGGGCAGGGCAGCAGTGTCTTCCAGGTCGGCAGGTGCTCGAGCCGGTGGAAGTCGCCGCTCGCCACGGCGGGCACGCCGGCGGCGGCGACCCAGCCGAACAGCGTGTGCCGGTTGAAGAGCTCGAAGCGGTCGACGAGCGCCCGCAGCTCGCCGCGCGCCGCGAAGGCGCACGTGCCGCGCGTCGCGACGGCGAGCTGCTCGGGCGAGTACGGGTGGGCGGCAACGAGCGCCGCCCCGTGCCCTCGCGCGTCGGCGAGCGCACGCTCCAGTCCGGCCGAGACGTCGACGTAGCGCCGCAGCCCGAGCGCGACCGCGTGCGCGGCCTCGAGCGGGTCCGGGTCGTCGTACGTCAGCTCGAGGCCGGGCAGCACCAGCAGGCCGTACAGCTCCCGCGCGCGGCGCGCCTCGTCCTCGACCTCGGCCAGGTAGTCGTCGTAGTTCTGCGCGTGCACCTCGCGCGCCTCGCGAGGCGCGTGGTCGGTGACCGCGAGCACGTCGAAGCCGCGCCGCCCATAGATGTCGCACAGCTCGCGTACGGAGAAGTCGCCGTCGCTCCACGTCGTGTGGGCGTGGAGCTCGCAGAGGAGCGGCGTCTGCTTCTGCGGCATCGATCACAGTGTTCCCGGGAAGCGGGCGGATTCCGGACGCGTTTACCGGATCGTCACGCGACCTTCACTGATCAGCTGACGAAGTAGATCGTGCAGGCGAGGCCGGCGACGAGGCAGTAGACGGCAAACGGGGTCAGCGTGTTCGTCTCGAAGAAGCGCATCAGGAAGCGAACGGCGAGGTAGGCGGTGACCGCGGCGCAGAGCGCTCCGACGAGCGCCTGCCCGCGCACGCCGTTGCCCTGGTGGCCGAACAGCTCGGGCAGCTTCAGCAGGCCGGCGGCGCTGATGATCGGCGTGGCGAGCAAGAACGCGAAGCGCGCCGCGTCCTTGTGCGAGAGCCCGACCCGCAGGCCGCCGGTCATCGCGGCGCCCGAGCGCGAGAAGCCCGGGATCAGCGCGATCGCCTGCATGGCGCCGACGAAGAACGCGGCGGGCCAGGAGACGGTGCGGGCGATGCGGACGTCGTCCTCGACCGTCGTCACCGGCGCGCGCCGGCGCAGCCGCTCCGCGGCGAAGAGGAGCAGGCCGTTGCACATCAGGAAGATCGCGGCCTCCGTCGGCTTCGCGAACCCCTTGCGCAGCGTGTCCTGGAGCGTCACGCCCAAGAGGCCCGCCGGGATCGTCCCGACGACGAGCAGCCAGCCCAGCCGCGCGTACGGGTCGTCCTCGGCGATCTCGCGGTCGCGCAGCGAGCGGCCGAGCCCCTTCACGATCTCGACCCAGTCGCGCCAGAAGAAGAACAGCAGCACGATCGCGGTGGCGAGGTGCGTCGCGACGAGGAAGGTGAGGAAGTACGGGTCGTTCTGGTGGAGGTTCCAGCCGAGGAGCTTCGGGAGGATCACGCTGTGGCCGAGGCTCGAGACCGGGAACAGCTCCGAGACGCCCTGGAGCAGCCCCATCACGACCGCCTGGGGGTAGGTGATCAGCGCGGCGACGATCACGTGGCCGCTGTGCGCTTCTTCGGCCCCGTCCGGAACCAGGCGAACGCGAAGCACGCCAGCCCGACGAGGAAGGCGGCGATGCCGTGCTTCGTGTGGTGGTGGCTCGAGCCGGCCTGGTGGCCGGGGAAGAAGCTCGGCAGCGACTTCGCGGGCTCGGCCCAGTAGACGATCGCGATCGCGATCAGCACGATCCCGGCGAGCACGGCGAGCCCGACGAGGAGGCGGTCGTTGCGCATGGCGCGCAGGATACGGGGCGGCGCGGCGGGCGGCGCGGGGAACCGCGCCGCCCGCCTGACGCGGACTACTGCTTCTCGCCCGTGACGGGGTCGAGGAAGAGCTTGTTCGCTCCCTCGTTGCTCCCGGAGCCGCCCTCGCCCTCGCCGGAGCGCGAGAACGAGAACATGTTCAGCAGCGAGCCCGCCTTGACGTCCAGCGAGCCGTCGCCGATGCGCCCGGTCTGCCAGTTGTCCTCGATGAAGCGGAGGATCGAGGTCTGGTCGGTGACCGTGTGGTCGACGAAGTTGACCTTCGCGTACGGCGAGATGATCAGCAGGGGCTGGCGCGGGCCGTAGCCGCACCGGTCCTGGTACCCGCCGAGCGTGTGCTGCGCGTCCGCGCGGGTGCCGCAGTCGGCGCCGCGGAGCGCGTCGGTCGCCGGATCCTGCGACTGGTTGACGATCGGGCCCATCTGGTGGTCGTACCAGCCGTCCGAGTCGTCGTACGCGATCACGACCGCGGTGTCGTGCCAGTACTGCGTCCGCTCGAGCCGGTTGATCGTGTTGACGAGGAACTCCTGCTCGTCGAGCGGGTCGGAGTAGCCGGCATGGCCGTCCAGGTAGCCCGGCGGCTTCAGGAACGAGACGGCCGGCATCGTGCCGTTGTCGACCGCCGCCCAGAAGTCGGTCAGGTCGTACTGGTGGTTCGCCTGGTCGCTCTGGCCGATCAGGTCGACCGAGGTCGGCGGCAGGTGCTGGAGGTTCTGCGTCGAGCGGTAGTACTGGAACGGCTCGTGGTGCGGGATGTAGTCCTTCGAGACGACACCCGCCTTGTTGGCATGCGTCACGGTGCAGGTCGCCGCGCCCGGGGCCTCGCGGAAGCCCCCCTGGAACCAGCCCCACGTCACGCCCTTCGCGTTCAGCAGGTCGCCGATGTTCTTGTCGGTGCTCGTCGGCGCCTGCGTGGTGGTGTCCCGCGTGTCGCAGATGTCGCCGGTCGGCTGCGGGTCGGAGAAGATCGTGCCGGTCGCAGAGACCTCCGGGCTCGTGGTCGCGAACCCGTGGGTCTGGCCGGAGACCAGGTTGATCGCCCCGACCGTCGACGGCCCGAAGCCGGTCGAGTACGAGTTGTCGCTCATCGCGAAGTGCTGCGCGTAGTTCCAGAGCGCGGTGACGGTGTTGCCGTCGTAGTAGCCCATCACCTGGCCGCCCGGCTCGCCGTTCGGGCCGCAGCAGCGCCCCGTCTTCTCGACGAACATGTCCATGAGGCCGTGGTCGTAGGCCTGCTGCTCGTGCGTGTACCCGTGGTCCTGGCTGCTCGTCTCGTACTGCGAGCGGTCGAACCGGAACGGCTGCACCGAGTTCGGGTTGTTCGGCGCCAGCAGCGACTCGTTGAGGCCGTTCACCGACGGCGTGTTGTCCGCGGCGACGAACGGCGGCTCGCCCGGCGGGTTGGCGGCGACCGGATAGGTCGCGAAGTAGTGGTCGAACGAGACGTTCTCCTGGAAGATGACGACGAGGTGCTTGATCGGCGTCGTCGTCGCCGAGTCGCGCTTCGCGCCGCCGGACGCGCCGGCGGCGACGACGGCGACGGCGGCCGCCACGAGGATCGCGGCGACTGCTACGAGCTTGCGCTTCACGTGCTTCCCCTCTCCTCCGGCGCCGACCCCCTGCCGGCGCACCGCGGGCGACCCTAGGGGCGGCGGCGCCGCCGGTGGGAGACGATTCCGTGACGGCCCGGTGAGGATTCGGACAGCGGCCCGCCGTCACCAAATCGACACCCATCGTTCACCACGGTTGCGGCACTCTGTATAGCCCTTGGCGGCCACCAGGCAACTGCCGGCCGCGCCCGCGGCGCCGTTCCTGAACCGCGAGCTCTCGCAGCTCGACCTGATCGCGCGCGTGCTCGAGCTCGCGGCCGATCCGGGCGAGCCCCTGCTCGAGCGCGTCAAGTTCTGCGGGATCGTCTCCTCGATCCTGGACGAGTTCTTCATGGTGCGCGTCGCGGGCCTCCAGGACCAGGTGATCTCGCGCGCGTCGGTGCGCACCGACGACGGCCGCACGCCGCAGCAGACGCTCGACGAGATCCGCCGCCGCACCCTCGACCTGGTCGGGGCGCAGGGGCGGCTCTGGCGCGACGAGCTCTGCCCGGCGCTCGCCGCGCACGGGATCCTCGTCGGCACCGTCGACGACGCGGCCGCCGACGAGCGCGAGGAGCTGGAGAAGCGGTTCCTCCGGCAGATCTTCCCCGTGTTGACGCCGCTCGCGGTCGGGCCGGGACAGCCGTTCCCCTACATCTCGGGGCTCTCGCTCAGCCTCGGCCTGCTCGTCCGCGACCCCGAGGGCGGCGAGGAGCGCTTCGCCCGCGTCAAGGTGCCCGAGACGCTCGAGCGCTTCGTCGGCGTCGGCTCGCGCGGCCTGATCGTGCCGCTCGAGGACGTGATCGCCCACTTCCTCGACCGGCTGTTCCCGGGTATGGAGGTCGTCGAGCGCGCCGCCTTCCGCCTGACGCGCGACGGCGACACCGAGATCTCGGACGACGCGGACGACCTCCTGGAGGCGGTCGAGTCGGAGGTGCGCAGGCGCCGCTTCGGCGAGGTCGTGCGGATGGAGGTGTCGAGCACCGTCTCGCGCGAGATGCTCTCGCGCCTCCGGGAGCGCCTCGGCGTCTCGCCCGACCAGGCCTACCCCGTGCACGGGCTGCTCGACCTCGGCGACGTCGCGCAGCTCCACGCGCTCGACCGCCCGGACCTGAAGTACGAGCCCTGGCTGCCCTACACGCAGCGCCGCCTCCAGAGCTCGAGCGACGATGCGCTGTTCGACGAGATCGCCCACCGCGACCTCGTCGTGCAGCACCCGTACGACTCCTTCGCGACGAGCGTCGAGGCGTTCGTGCGGGCGGCCGCGCGCGACCCCGAGGTCGTGACGCTGAAGACGACCGTGTACCGGACGAGCCACGACTCCGCGATCGCGCCCGCCCTGATCACGGCGTCCGAGAACGGGAAGCAGAGCGTGTGCGTCGTCGAGCTGAAGGCGCGCTTCGACGAGCAACGCAACATCGAGTGGGCGCGGGCGCTCGAGCAGGCGGGCGTGCACGTGGTCTACGGCTTCCCCGACATGAAGATCCACGCGAAGACGACCCTCGTCGTCCGGCGCGAGGGCGACGACCTCCGCCGCTTCGTCCACATCGGCACCGGCAACTACCACGCGACGACCGCGCGCGTCTACGAGGACGTCGGGCTGTTCACGGCCGACCCGGAGATCGCCGCCGACGTCGCCGACCTGTTCAACTTCGTCACGGGCTTCGGCCGGCCGCAGCGCTTCCGGAAGATCCTCGTCGCCCCGTTCAACCTCCGCCGGCGCCTGCTCGAGCTGATCCGGGAGGTGGCGGCCGCCGCAGAGGCCGGGAAGCCCGCGCGCATCCGTCTCAAGTGCAACAGCCTCACCGACACGGAGATCGTCGAGGAGCTGTACGCGGCGTCGCAGGCCGGTGCGCACATCGACCTGATCGTCCGCGCGAACTGCACGCTGGTCCCGGGCGTGAAGGGCCTGAGCGAGAACATCCGCGTCCGGTCGATCCTCGGGCGGTTCCTCGAGCACAGCCGGCTGTACTGCTTCGAGGCGGCCGACGAGCGCACGTTCCTGCTGGGCAGCGCCGACCTGATGCCGCGGAACCTCGACCACCGCATCGAGGTCGTCGTCCCGGTCGAGGACACGCACGTCCGCAACGAGATCGAGTCGATCCTGAAGGCGCTGCTCGCCGACAACTCACAGGCCTGGGAGCTCGAGGCCGACGGCACGTGGCGGCGCGTGCGGCCGAAGAAGAGCGAGCGCCGGCGGGGTGCGCAACTGACCTTCCTGCGTCGCCGCGAGCGCGCCAGGCGCCTCGCGCACGGTCGCTAGAGGTTTCGCCGTCCTCTGGGGTCGCCACCATAGGGGTGTGCCGGTCGGGGTCGTGGACGTCGGATCGAACACCGTGCGCCTGCTTGCCACGAGCACGGGCCAGACGCTGCTCTCGGAGCGCGAGATGCTGCACCTCGGCGCCGACGTCGAGCGCCTCGGGCGCATCTCGGACGAAAAGCTCGCGGAGGTGAGCGCCGTCGTCGCCCGCTTCGCGGCGGACGCGCGGGCGGCGGGCGTCGATGTGCACGTGCTCGTGACGAGCCCAGGCCGTCAGGCGGCGAACGGCGACGAGCTGGTCGACGCGCTCGCGGAGGCCGCCGACGCTCCGGTGCGCGTGCTGAGCGCGGCCGAGGAGGGGCGGCTCGCGTTCGTCGGCGCGGTCGCGTGCGTCTCCCCGCCCGCGCGACGCACGGTGGCGGTCGTCGACGTGGGCGGCGGCTCTGCACAGGTCGTCGTCGGGACGCGCCGCGACGGGCCGCGCTGGTCCCGCTCCTTGGACGTCGGCTCGCAGCGCCTGACGAGCAGGCTCGGGTTCGCCGACCCCGCGGGCGCCGCGGCAGTCGGGGCGGCGCGCGCGGAGGTCGAGCGGCTGCTCGAGAGCTTCGACCCCCCCACACCGCACACCGCCTACGCCGTCGGCGGCAGCGCCCGGGCGCTGAAGCGCATCGCCGGCAGCCGGCTCACGCCCGCTGACCTCGAGGATGCGCTCGAGCTGCTCGCGGCGACACCGTCCGGCGAGGTCGCGGAGCGGTTCGGGATCACGGCGGAGCGCGCCGAGACCCTCACGGCGGGCTGCGTGATCCTCGCCGCGCTCCGGCAGCGGCTCGGCGTGCCGCTGAAGGTCGTGCGCGGCGGGCTGCGCGAGGGAGCGCTCGCCGAGCTCGCCCGCGCCGAGCGCGCAGCCGCCTGAGCCGTTGCGCGATCTCAGCGGTCGAGCGCGCCGCGGGCGGCCGCGACGCCGCCCGGGTCGCCGCCCGGCCCCCGGAGGATCCACGCGAACGCCACGGCGATCAGCGCGCCCGCGAGCGGGCCGACGACGTACAGCCAGAGGTGCGCGTAGTCGTTCAACACGACGTCCGGGCCGAACGACCTGGCCGGGTTCATCGACGCCCCGCTGACGGGGCTCGACCAGAGACCGGCGAGCACGATGTACCCGCCGACGCCGACGGCAGAGAGCGCGCCGACGTTCTGCGCCCGCGACGCCGTACCGAGGATCGTGCTCACCAGCCCGAGCGTCAGCACGAGCTCGAGCAGCATCGCCTTCCAGTCCGCGATGCCGCGGTCGGGCAGCGTCGCGCCGAGCTTCCCGACCGTGCCGAACACCGCCCGCAGGAACAGGCACGCCAGCGTTGCGCCCGCGAGTTGCGCGACGACGTAGCCGGGGACGCGATGCCAGGGGAAGTCCTGGCGCAGCGTGAACGCGAGCGTCACGACCGGGTTCAGGTGCGCCCCGGAGGCGGCGCCCATGAACAGGATGACCGCCATCACGGTCAGCCCCGGCGCGGCGACGGCGGCGCTCCGGCTGACCTGACCGCCGCTCGTCGCGCCGACGACCGCCGCGCCCGCACCGGCGAGCACGAGCAGGAACGTCCCGAGGAGCTCCGAGAACAGCCGCCGGAGCCCCGGGTGGGAGAGCCGCTCGGCCGAGTCGGTCACGGTGCGTCGACGAGGCGGCAGCGAACCTCCGCGTCCTCCGCCAGGTGGTAGCTCGCGCAGATCCGGTGGTACCCATCGGCGACGATCAGGGGCGCTCCCGCGCGCCCCCGAACGAGCAACACCGGCGAGAGCGCGGTCCCGGCGGCGACCTTCTTCAGGTCCTTCCCCACCTCCGCGTCCCGCTCGGACAGGAGGGGCAGGCGGGCTGCGCGCAGCAGGTCCTTCGCCTTCCGCTGCATGGTCGGCGCAGCGCGCAGCGCCTCGACGATCGCCGTGCAGTCGGCCTCCCCGAACAGCAGGCTGAGGAAGTCGGCAGCAGCGGGGAAGTCGTGCTCCTGCGGCTCGGCCCGCCAGTGCTCCCGCCGCGCCGCCTTGTCGCTCTTCGCCACGCGCCCAGTCTCCCACGAGCCGAGCCCGGCGACCAGCGAGAACGGCGCCGGCCGCCGTCACCATACCGTCTCCGGGCGGTAACGCCCGCGTCCCCCATCGAACGGCCCCCAGGGAAGAGCATCCGGGGCGTCAGTCGTCAACCGACACGAGGGGAAGGGACCGATGAGGAGACGAGTCTGCTGGATCCTGCTCGCGCTCGCCACGGCCACGACAGCCGCCGCCGTCGGCGCCGTCGTGACCGGCCAGAGCGCGAACGCGAGCTCCGCCACGTCCGCCGACGCAGCCGGGTGCCACCTGGCGAACGGCGTGCAGCACGTGATCGAGATCACGTTCGACAACCTGCACTACAACCGGGACAACCCGAACGTGCTCTCCGACCTCGAGCAGATGCCGGCGCTGCAGAGCTTCATCACCGGCAACGGCACGCTGCTCTCGAACAACCACACCCCGCTGATCGCGCACACCGCGGACGACTCGCTCACCAACTACACCGGCCTCTACGGTGACCGCCACGGCCAGGGGATCACGAACTCCTACGAGACCTACAACACCTCCGGGTCGGTCACGTCGAAGTCGTCGTTCGCCTACTGGACGGGGACGTACGGCCTCGACGCGTACCCGAACCAGCCGTACTCGGCGAACGTCCCTGCGGCCGGATCGCCGCCGAAGACGCCGCCGGCGCCGTGGGTCCCCTTCACGCGGGCCGGCTGCAACGTCGGCGACGTCTCCACGGCGAACATGGTGCTCGAGAACGTCAACCCCGACCTGCAGAACGTGTACGGCTCCGGCTCGCCCGAGGTCGCGCAGTACAACGCCGACTCGAACTCGTACAAGGACCAGGAGGTCAACGACTACGAGGGCCTCGCCGTCCACTGTGCACAGGGAGATTCCTTCTGTGCGGGCGCCCAGGCCGTCAAGTACGGGCAGACGTCGCCGTCGGCGAGCGCCGTCGCCGACGTCCTCCCGGACGAGCCCGGGGGCTACGGCGGCTTCCAGGCCGTCTTCGGGCACAGGTACCTGCAGCCGCAGCTCGCCGCCGCGGCGAACGCCGGCGGCGGCTACCGCGTCGTCAACGGCCACAGCTACGAGATCACCGACGGGTCCGGCAACCTCGTCGACCTGAACGGCCAGGAGATCGACGGGCAGTACACGCACACGCCCGGCTTCCCCGGCTTCGGGCCGATCAGCGCCGCCCAGTCGCTCGCCTACGTGGCGGACATGCAGGAGACGGGCGTCCCCGTGACCTACGCCTACATCTCCGACGCCCACGAGAGGAAGCGGGGCGAGAGCGGCTGCTCGAACAGCGCGACCGCGCAGGGCCCCGGCGACACCTGCTACCAGCAGAACCTCGCCGCGTACAACCACGCGTTCGCGGTCTTCTTCCAGCGGCTCGCCGACGACGGCATCACGCCGAGCAACACGCTGTTCGTCTTCACGGCGGACGAGGGCGACCACTTCGCCGGCGCGAATGTCGGCCGCGCGGTGGACGTCACCTCGAGCTGCACCGGCACGCCCGCCACGATGGGCTACACGTGCAAGTACCCGAAGGGGACGATCGGCGAGCAGTCGGTCGACATCCACGGCCTGCTCCAGGCCCAGCTCGGCGACACGATCCCGTTCTACAACGAGCCGCAGGGGAACGCCGTCTACATCACCGGGCAGCCCGGGCCGAACGACGCCCAGACGCGGCAGCTCGAGCGCGACTTCGGAACAGTCACGGCGAACGACACCTACGACGGCGGCGTCCCCGAGACGGTCGCCGCGTACGAGGCCGACCCGGCGGTGGAGCAGCTGCTCCACTTCGTCAACGCCGACCCGAACCGCACGCCGTCGTTCACCGTCTTCCCGCGGCCGGACTTCTACCTCACGTCCGGCACGAGCGACAGCTGCCCGGCGGGGACGACGCAGGCGAACGCCGCGGCGAGCTGCTCGTTCCTGACGAGCAACTATGCCTGGAACCACGGCTACTACGCACCCGAGGTCAACACGACGTGGCTCGGCCTCGTGGGCCCGGGCGTCGCGAACAAGGGCGTCGACGGACCGACCGCAGCACAGGGCCCGAGCTCCGCGGACGGCTCGAACAGCAACCCGCAGCTCGACACGACGGTGAGCACCACCGGGACGTGGGCCGACCACACCGACGTCCGGCCGACGATCATGGCGATCACCGGGCTGAAGGACGACTACGTCACGGACGGACGGGTCCTCGCCGAGGACCTGACGATCAGGCCCGGCACGACCGGTGCTGCGAGCTTCCAGCCGCTCGCAGCCTGCTACAAGCAGCTGAACTCGAGCGTCGGCCGGTTCGGAACGGACATCCTCACCGCCGACACGGCGGCCCTCAAGACGGGCACCGCCGCCGACGACAGCACCTACCAGGGCGTCGAGTCGAAGATCACGGCGCTCGGCAAGCAGCGCGACGACCTCGCCGCGAAGATCAAGCAGGACCTCTTCGCCGCCGAGTTCGACGCGACCGCGATCCCGCGGGGCAACTCCGACCTCGCCCGCTGCCAGGCGATCCTGCACCAGGCGGACGAGCTGGCCGGCGGGTCCGACTAGCGACGAGGAAGGACCGGCTCGGGGTGCCCGGATCCGTCCGGGCGCCCCGAGCGCGGCCGAAGACCGGTGTCGAAGCGGTGAGCAGCGGGTGACAGGACGGAGTCGGGGGTTATGCGGTCGCCGGATCCGGCAACGCCGTGACCGTGGACGGCCGGGTCACGCGGCGTGAGTTCCTGGGCGCGGGAGTCGCCGCAGGCACGTTGCTGTTCTCGCCGTGGCAGGCGGTCGAGAAGGCGCTCGCCGCTCCGGCGTCCGCCTGCGGCTCCCTCGCGGACATCGAGCACGTGGTCATCTTCATCAACGAGAACCGCTCCTTCGACAGCTACTTCGGCGCCTATCGCGGCGTCCGCGGCTTCGCCGACACGACGAACCGCGGCGCGTTCGCGCAGGCCTTCCCCGGCGCGGCGGGGCAGCCGTACGGCAGGCACCTGCTCCCCTTCCGCTTCGACACCGCGCACCAGGGCGAATGCGTGAACGACATCGACCACTCCTGGGGCGTGCAGCACCGGGCCTGGAACGGCGGCCGCAGCGACGCGTTCCTGACGGCCCACCTCGCGGCGAACGGCCTGCGCGACGGCCCGAACACGATGGGCTACTACACGCGCGCCGACCTGCCGTTCTTCTACGCGCTCGCCGACGCGTTCACGATCTGCGACGCCTACCACTGCTCGGTGATCGGCCCGACCGACCCCAACCGCCTCTACTCGCTGAGCGCCACCCTCGACCCCGCCGGCGTCGCCGGCGGCCCGATCCTCTCCACGAGCTCGACGCGCGTCGACCGGCAGGGGACGCTGACGTGGACGACGATGCCCGAGCAGCTGAACACGCGTGGTGTCAGCTGGAAGGTCTACGGCGGGCCCGACGCCAACTTCGGCGACAACGTCCTCACCTACTTCCGCAACTACCAGGTCGACGCCGCGCTGGCCGCGAACGCGTTCACGCCGACCTTCCCCGGCGACTTCCAGGCGGACTGCGCGGCGGGGACGCTGCCGCAGGTCTCGTGGGTGCTCGCGCCGCTGCTCCAGAGCGAGCACCCGCCCGCGCCGGTCACGTACGGCGAGGTCGCGGCGGCGCAGGTGCTCGACGCGCTCACCTCGAACCCGGCGGTCTGGGCGAAGACGGCGCTGTTCATCACGTACGACGAGAACGGCGGCTTCTTCGACCACCGGCCGCCGCCCGTGGCCCCGAGCGGGACCGCCGGCGAGTGGCTCGAGGTCGACCCCCTGCCCGCCGACGCGGCGGGCGTCGCCGGCCCGATCGGCCTCGGCTTCCGCGTGCCGCTGCTGGTCGTCTCGCCGTTCTCGCGCGGCGGCTTCGTCTGCTCCCACACCTTCGACCACACGTCGCTGCTGCGCTTCCTCGAGACGCGCTTCGGGACGGAGGTGCCGAACCTCAGCGCGTGGCGGCGGTCGGTCACCGGCGACCTCACCGCCGCCTTCAACTTCGCCGCGGCGCCGAACACGGCCGTGCCGACGCTGCCGCAGCCGGCGCTCGCCGACTCGCGCGTGCTCGCGAGCGACTGCCCGACCCAGGCGCCGGGCGCCGGCGACGAGAGCTTCCCGACCGTCACGGGCTACCCGCTCCCGCCGCCGCCGCAGAGGCAGCCCGGCCAGGAGCCGGGGAAGCCGCGCCGGCCGAGCGGCCTCGCCTGCTGAGCGGGCCGCGCCAAACGGTCACTGAACCCTCACCGCATCGCCGCGGCCGGCGCCCGTACCGTCGAGGCGACGAGACGAGAGGGGAGCGACCGCAGATGAACGAGCACGAGCACCATCGGCAGTACGTCCTGACGATGATCGAGACGGCGCAGCGCGCGGGGCGCGCGGAGGAGGAGATCGTCGCGATCGTCGAGCGCTACTTCAACACCGACCTCGCGGAACGCCGGGCGGAGGCCCGCCGCGGCAGGCTGCTCGGCCGGTTCCGCGGCGGCCTGCGCAGGGCCGCGTAGGCGCCCTCAGGCCCGGACCTGTGCCTCGTACCAGTCGACGAAGGCGATCACGTTCGCCTCGCGCGACGGCGAGTACGGGCCGGGCTCGTAGCCGGAGTCGAGGACGCCGGCCTGGTTGCGCTCGCACAGCCGCCAGTCCTGCTCGCTCGTGAGCTGCCAGAACGGGAGCAATCGGGCGAGGTCGTAGTCGCGGCCCTCGACCGCGTCCCCGTCGACGAGCCACGTCACCCGGATGTCCGTGCGCAGCGGCCCGCGGGGGACCAACCGCGTCGTCACCGCGTGGTCGGAGCTCGCGTGGCACCAGAAGCTCGGCAGCGTGCGCACCCGCAACGTGCCCGCGTCGGGTTGCGCGAAGCGGCCCATCAGCGGTGCGACGGGCCCACCGTCGAGCGACTCCGTGACGAACCCCGGCGCGGTCGGCGTCCGCGTGGCCGACCACCACTCGCCGGCCGCCGGGAACGCCGCGAGCCCGGCGACCGCGTGGGTCAGCTCGAGCCCCAGCGGCGCCAGCGTCTCGCCGACCTCGTGGGCGCGTCGGACGAGCTCGGGATCGCCCGGCCCGGCGGTGTCGAAGTTCGCCCGCACGTACTCCGGGTGCCCGACGTGGCAGTGCCAGCACTCGCGGTTGTTCTCCCAGACGAGCTTCCAGTTCGCGCGCACCTCGTAGTCCTTGGCGGCAGCGACGCGCGCGCTGTCAAGCCCGTGCGGCGTCAGCTCGCGCGCCAGCACGCGTCGCGCCGCGTCGAACGGCGGCGGCTCGGGCGCGAACGAGACGAACACCAGGCCGCCGACCTCCTCGGCGCGGATGCTGCGCAGGCCGAACTCGCGCCGGTCGAAGCCGAGCTCGCGGTCGAGGCCGCCGCAGCCGCGCAGCCTCCCGTCGAGGCCGTAGACCCACTGGTGGTACGGGCACACGAGCTGCTTCCCCTTGCCGGCGCCGGCGTCGCAGATGCGCGAGCCGCGATGCCGGCACACGTTGCGGAGCGCCCTGACGACACCGTCCTCGCCCCGCACGACGACCAGCGAGTCCTCGCCGAGCTCGAACGTGACCCAGCAGCCCGGCTCGGGGAGCTCCGCCGAGTGCGCGGCGACGAGCCAGCCGCGCCGCCAGATCAGCTCGAGCTCCTCGGCGTAGACGTGCGGCGACACGTGACGGTCGCGAGCGAGCGCGAGCCTCACAGGCCGAGCGCCTCCACCGTCTCGGCGGCGATCGCCGGCGCCGCCGTCATCCCGAGGCCGCCGACGGCCGTGAGCGCGACGACCCCGGGAGCGACCTCCTCGCGCAGCAGCACCTCGCCGTCGTTGCGTCGCAGGTAGCTGCCTGTCCAGCGTCGAAGCACGCGAGGCGTCGCTGCGAACAGCCGCTCGAACCTCGAGAGCAGGTGGTCGTACGCGTCCTCGTCCGCGCCGAAGGCGCCGGGAGCATCGTCGACATGCGTGTCGCCGACGGTGAGCGTGCCGTCGGCGCGCGGGGCGACGAGGAGCTGCGCGCCGAAGCGCGTCACCGCCTCCGCCGGCGGCGCGAGCGCGTCGCGCTCGGGCAACGCGAACGCGGGGTAGTAGCGGAGCGCGTCGCCGTCGGCGACGGCGGTCGTGAGGCGCGGCCCGGCCGCGGCGAGCATCTGGAGGCGGCGCCGCACGAGCCCCTCCCGCGCGGGCAGCAGGTCGGTGCGGTCGCCGGTGCAGAGCACCATGAGGTCGGCTTCGAGATCGAGCTCGAGCACCGGCCGCCCGAACCGGAAGCTGGCGCCCGCCGCTTCGGCAAGCGCCTGGAGCGCGGCGAGCGCCGGCGCCGGCTCGACGACCGCGTCCAGCGGCGAGTGCAGCGCGGCGCGGAACGAGCCCGCGAGCGCCGGCTCGACGCGCCGCGCCTCGTCGGGCGCGAGCAGCGCGAAGCGGCGCACGTGCGCGTCGTCCCGCCCGCAGGCTGCGCCGAGCAGCGCCTCCTCGGCCTCGTCGCAGGCGACGACCAGCGAGCCGGTCTCGCGAAAGCCGATCGACGGCGCGCGCGCGGCGAGCTCGCGCCAACGCTCGCGACCCGCGAGCGCGAGCTCGAGCTCGCGCCCGCCCGCGCGCCCGCAGATCCAGACCAGCCCGAAGTTGCGGACGCTCGCGCCGCGCGGCCGCTCGTCGCGCTCGAGCACGAGCACGTGGTGCCCGCGCTCTGCCGCAGCGAGCGCGAACGCCGAGCCGATCGCGCCGGCCCCGACGACGGCGACGCGGCTCACCAGGGCAGCGTGTAGAGCTTCTGCGTCGTCATCCCGCGGATCGCCTCCTGCACGCCCTCCTTGACGCCGAGGCCCGAGTCCTTGACGCCGCCGAACGGCGTCAGCTCGGTGCGGTAGCCCGGCACCTCGCCGACGTTGACGCTGCCGGCGCGCAGCTCGCGGATGCAGCGCGTGACCGCGGCGAGGTCGTTGGAGACCACGCCCGCCGAGAGCCCGTACGCGGTGCCGTTCGCGACGGCGATCGCCTCGTCGAGCCCGCCGACGCGGATCAGCGGGATCGCGGGGCCGAACGTCTCCTCGCGGACGAGCTCGGCAGCGGGAGGAACGTCGTCGAGGACCGGCGGCGCGAGCTGTGCACCGTCGCGCCCACCGCCGAAGAGCAACCGCGCGCCGTCGCCGACCGCGTCGACGACGCGGCGCTCGACGAGCGCCGCGGCGTCCTCGTCGATCAGCGTGCCGATGTCGGTCGCCTCGTCGAGCGGGTCGCCGACCCGGAGCGTCGACACCTGCTCGACGATCCGCCGGGCGAGCTCGTCCGCCACCGAGTCGTCGACGACCACGCGCTTGACCGCCGTGCAGCGCTGGCCCGAGTTCTTCGTCCCGCCGCTGACCGCGAGCGCCGCGGCCTGGTCGAGATCCGCGTCGGCGAGCACGATCAGCGGGTCGTTGCCGCCGAGCTCGAGGATCGCGCGGCGGTAGCCGAGCCGGTCCGCGATTAGCTTCCCGACTGCGACGCCGCCGGTGTACGAGACGACCTCGACGCCGTCGTGCGCGAGCATCGCGTCGAGGATCTCTTCGCGGTCGCCGGTGACGATCGAGAGCGCAGCCTCCGGCCAGCCGGCGTCGCGGCACGCCTCGCCGAGCCACAGCGCCGCGAGCGGCGTCTTCTCCGACGGCTTCAGCACCATCGGCGCCCCGGCCGCGATCGCCGGCGCGATCTTGTGCGCGACCTGGTTGAGCGGGTGGTTGAACGGCGTGATCGCCGCGACGAGCCGCACCGGCTCGCGGAACGTGAACGCGCGCCGGGCCCGGCCGTTGGCCGAGGTGTCGCAGGCGAATGCCTGGCCGTCGTCGCGCAGCGCCTCGGCCGCGGCGAAGCGGAAGACGTCGACGGCGCGCCGCGTCTCGTAGCGCGTGTCCTTGAGGCAGAGCCCCGATTCCAGCGTGATCGCGCGCGCGAGCCCCTCGGCCTCGTCGGCGATCCGCCGCGCGACGCGCTCGAGGACCTGCGCCCGCTCGTGGCGGTCGAGCGGCACGCGCGCCTCGGCGGCGGCGTCGAGAGCGGCGTCGACCTCCGCACGCTCGAGCAGCGGCGCCTCGCCGACGACCTCGCCGGTGTACGGGTAGCGAACGGCGAGCGTCATGCCGTCCCGAGCGTCAGTAGGTGGATGTCCGCGTTCGTCGCACCCGCGGCGAGCAGGCGCGCACCCTCCGCGTCCGGTGGCGCCGAGAGGATGATCGGCACCTGCTGCTCGTGCCGACCGCCGTGCGACCGCAGCGGCCCGCGGAGCGCACCGAGGTCGTGCATCGCCTTGGACTTGCCGAGCGCGGTGCGCTCGTCGGCGAGCACGAACAGGTCGCCGATCCGGTCGCGCGGCAGCGACAGCGCAGCCGCCGCCTCGTCGCCGGTCAGCACCTCCTCCACCCCCGCGAGGCCGCCGACGACCTCTCGCGCGCGGTCGACGTGCTCCGGGACGTGCAGCCAGCACGCCGAGCCGAGCGCCGCGTGGTGCACGACATACGGGTCGGTGATCGGCAGCACGACGTGCGCGGCGAGCCCCGCCGCGCGGAGCTCGTCCTCGAGGTAGACGATGTCCGGCTTCGCGTTCATGCCGTGGTCGGCGACGAGGCCGAGGCGGAATCCGCGGTCGAGGTACTCGCCCACCAGCTCGTCGAGCCGCCGCAGGTAGCGGTCGGAGAGCGGCTCGCCGGGCGCGGCGGCGTGCTGGACGAAGTCCGTCAGCGACACGTACAGCAGCTCGACGTCGAGCCGCTCGGCCAGCGCGAGCCCGAGCTCCAGCGCGTAGTGCGAGCAGTCCCAGTCGTAGATCCCGGGCACGGGCCGGTCGACGAGCGCGCTCACAGGGTCGATCCCGTCGAGCGACTGCTCGCCCGCCTTCTCCGCGGACACGGAGGGGACGCCGCCGGCGCCGAGCAGCCGGCGGAGCTTGTCCTTCGTCGTCACCGCGAGCACGCGCAGGCCCTCCTCGGCAAAGCGGGCGTGGATCGACGGCGCCCGCAGCTGGGCGGGGTCGGTCAGCTGCACTTCCTGGCCGTCCGGCGCCAGGTAGTGGTTGCCCGGCAGCCCGTGCACCGCGGGCGGCGCGCCGGTGACGATCGACAGGTTGTTGGGGTTGGTGAAGCTCGGGAGCTGCGACCACCCCAGGGCCAGGTGCAGCTCCGCGAGTCTCGGGACGATGCCGCGCGCGAGCGCGTCGTCGAGGTAGCGGGGGTCGACGCCGTCCAGGCAGACGACCGCGGTCGGGGAGGCGGGGCGCGCGTAGCCCCGGCCGTTGGCGACGATGCCGCTCACGCGACGGCCTGCGCCGCGAGCGCACGCTCGAGCGCCGCGCCGAAGCCCTCGAGCGCCTCGGGCTCGAGCGCGCCGAGGCAGCACACGCGGAAGATCTCGCGCGCGAGCGATCCCTGCCCGGCGTAGATCACGTACCCCTCGCGCTTGACCTCGTCGTGCAGGTCGGCGAACGCGACGCCCGCGGGGAGTCGGACCGAGCGCACCGACCGGGAGCGGTGCTCGGGCGCGACGAGCTGTT
Source organism: uncultured Gaiellales bacterium (assembly GCA_964496175.1). Lineage (GTDB taxonomy): Bacteria > Actinomycetota > Thermoleophilia > Gaiellales > Gaiellaceae > PALSA-600. The sequence goes on from CAZBYA010000008.1 coordinate 45,270, forward strand.
CGAGCCCCAGGCGCTCGAAGAGCGCGTCGAGCACCGCGGCGCGCCGGGCGTACGCCGCGCCGCGTGCGGCGACGCCGCCCTCGAGCGCGAGCTCGTCGAGCGCCGCGTCGAGCGAGGCGAGCGCCGGGACAGCCGGGGTGAACGGGACGGTGCCCGCGTCCGCCGCGTCGAGGTAGCCGGTCAGGTCGAGGTAGACGGACCCGGCAGGCACCGCCGCGGCGCGCTCTCGGCCGGCGGGGGACACGAGCACGAACGCCGCGCCCGGCAGCCCGTGCAGGCACTTGTTCGAGGAGCACGCCAGCAGGTCGACGTCGGCCGCGTCGATCTGCTCCGCGCCGAACGACGAGACCGCGTCGACGACCACGAGCGCGCCGGCGGAGCGCGCGAGGGCGGCGAGCTCGCCGAGCGGGTTGCGGAGCCCGCTCGTCGTCTCGTGGTGCACGAGCGCGAGCGCGTCGACGTCCGGGCGTGCGAGGGCCGCCTCGACCTCGTCGAGCGCAGGCGGCTCGGTCCAGCCCGCGGGCACGACGTCCACCGCGATCCCCCGGCGCGTCGCCATGGCGTGCAGCCGCTCGCCGTAGACGCCGTTCGAGACCAGCACGAGGCGACGACCGGGGCGGACGGCGGCGCCGACGGCGAGCTCGTCGGCCGCGGTCCCGGAGCCGGCGATCAGCCCGACCGACCAGTCGTCGCCGACGCCCGCAGCCGCACGCAGCTTCGCCCGCAGACCTCGCTCGAGCCCGCGGAACTCCGGCTCGCGGTGGCAGAGGTCGGGCCCGGCAGCCGCACGCTTCACGGCGTCCGTGGTCAGGGCGGGGCCCGGGTTGAGCAGCACGTACGGGCGCAGCGCCCGCTCCGGCCCGTAGCGGGCGTCGATCAGGGCGGCGAGCTCGTCCTCCGCGACGACAGCGTCGGGCTCGGCCGCGAGCAACGTGCCGTCGCCGACGCCGACCACGGCGCCCGCGCCCGCGGCGCGGCCGACGCGCAACGACGCGACGTCGCGGCCGACGACACCGAGCCGGCGCACGTCGTCCACGCCGTTCGCGCGCATGGCGGCGAAGACGTCGAAGACGTCCACGGCGCCGCCCAGGTCGAGCCAGTAGTCGATCGCGGCCGACCGCGCCCACGCGGGCCCGGTCGCCGCGGAGTCAGCGCGGGCCATCGTCCTCCTCGGTGAGGACGCGACCGAGCGACGACGATGCCGCCGAGTTCTCGACGACGAACGCGACGGCGTCGCCGCGGTAGCGATCGTCGGACCACTCGAGCGGCCGCCCGTCTGCGGCGGTGGTCCGGCGGCGGTCTCGCAGCAGGGGCGCGCCGGGCGCGACGTCGAGCAGTTCGGCGTCCTCCGCCGACGCGGGGACGGCGTCGATCGTGTGTCTCGCACGCGCGAAGAGGACGCCGTGCCCGGCGAGGCGCTCGTAGATCGACTCCCGCTCGAGCTGCACCGAGCCGAGCAGCGTGCCGACGCTCTCGACGAACACCGACCGCTCGATCATCACCGGCTGCTCGTCGAGCAGCCGGACACGGACCACCTCGTGGACGAGCTCGTCGGCGGCGAGCCCGAGCACCTCGGCCTCCGCGGGGTCGGGACGGCGCCGGGCGAGCCGCACGACTCGTCCAGCCGGGCGCGCCCCCAGCGAGCGGGCCCAGGCCGAGAAGCTGTGCAGCTCGGCGAAGGGCTGCATCAGCGGCTCGCCGAGGACGACGCGGCGGGTCCCGCGCCGGGACGCGATCGCGCCTTCGGCATCGAGGGCGGCCAGGGCGCGCCGGACCGTCGAGCGCGCCACGCGGTGCGACCGCGCGAGCTCGTGCTCCGAGGGCAGCCGCGATCCCGGCGGGTAGCCGCCGCTGCGAATCGCCTCGCGCAGCTCGTTCGTCAGGCGCTGGTGCAGCGGAGTCGACATGTACCAACAACTAGCAGAGATGTCGGCCAGATGCGTCGTAGTCCCCATCTGACTGCAGCAAACAGCACCTGATCTTGTTCGTACACCTCGGTGTCCAAACGGCCACCAGCGATTCACCACCGCGCAACCCCTCTCCGCCAATGCCCGGCGTAGGGTCGGCGCGCCCACCGTGAACAAGGAGAACGCATGACACTTCGCGTGAAGACGACCATCCTCGTGGCGACGGCCCTCGCCGCGGCCGTGGTGAGCGGCAGCGCGCTCTCGCGGCCGGCGGCGGTCGCCGGCAGCTGCCCCAACGGCCAGGTGCGGTTCGGCGTCGAGCCGTACGACACCGGCGCCAAGTTCCTCGGCGCGTACCAGACGCTCACGTCGCTGCTCCAGCAGAAGCTCGGCTGCCCCGTGAAGCTCTTCGTCGCCACGAACTACACGGCCGAGGTCGAGGCCATGAAGGCCGGCAAGCTCGACGTCGGCGAGTTCGGGCCGCTCGGCTACATCTTCGCGCACAAGCTCGCGAAGGCCGAGCCGGTCGCCGTCTTCGCCACGAAGTCGCGCAAGCCGGTCACCTACACCGCCGCGATCTGGGTGCCCGCGAGCTCGTCGATCACCTCGGTCGCGCAGCTGAAGGGCCACACGCTGGCGCTCTCCGACCCGGGCTCGACGTCCGGCAACCTCGAGCCTCGCTACGCGCTCCTGACGAACCACCTCAACCCGGACAAGGACGTCAAGATCGAGTTCGCGGGCTCGCACACCGCGTCGCTCCTCGCACTGACGAGCGGCAAGGTCGATGCCGCCGAGGTGAACAGCCAGCAGCAGGCGACGGCGACGGCGGCGGGCCAGTTCGATGCGTCGAAGTTCCGTGCCATCTGGCGCTCGACGCCGATCCCGAACGACCCGATCACCGTCCGCGGCGACCTGCCCGCGGCGTTCCAGGCGGCGGTCAAGGCGGCCCTGCTGTCGCTGACGCCGAGCGAGCTGACGAAGCTCGACACCGAGCTTGGCGTCGACTCCGGCCCGATGATCGCCGGCAGCGACTCGCTCTACTCGCAGATCCGCTCGCTGGTCTCGCTCGAGCACATCGACATCAAGCACATCGGTTGATCGACAACGTGCTGTCGGTCCACGCGGGCTCCGAGCCGTCAGGCTCGGAGCCCGCTGTGCGTCCGGAGCCGGCGCTCGCCGTGCGCGGCCTCCGGAAGCGCTTCCGCGACCGTCCGGCGCTGAACGGCGTCGGCCTCGACGTCCACCCGGGCGAGCTGGTCGCCGTGCTCGGGGCGAACGGGAGCGGCAAATCGACGCTGCTGCGCTGCGCGATCCGGCTGGTCGAGCCGGACGCCGGCACGGTGACGCTCGCGGGGCACGAGATCACGGCCGCGAGCGGCGCCGAGCTGCGCGAGGTGCGCAGCCGCGCGGCGATGATCTTCCAGCAGATCCAGCTCGTCCGCCGGCGCAGCGCGCTCGAGAACGTGAGCTACGGGGCGCTGTCGCGCATCGGCACGTGGCGCTCGCTCTCGCACCGGACCTTCCCCGACGACGTTGTCGAGAGCGCGTGGCTCGCGCTCGAGCGCGTCGGCCTCGCCGACCGCGCCTGGCAGCGCGTGGACACGCTCTCGGGTGGGCAGGCGCAGCGTGTCGCCGTCGCGCGCGCCCTCTGCCAGCAGGCGGACGTCATCCTCGCCGACGAGCCCGTCTCGGCCCTCGACCCGCGCGCGACGGACGGCGTCCTCGGCCTGCTCGCCGACATCGCGCATGTCGACCGGCTCGCGGTCGCCTGCGTCCTGCACCAGCCCGACCTGGCCCGCCGGTATGCCGACCGCATCGTCGGCATCGTCGCCGGCGAGATCGTCTTCGACGGGACACCGGCCGACGTCGACGACGCCCAGATCGCGCGGCTCTACGCGGGGGAGACCGATGGCGACTGACGCCGCCACCGCCGTCGTCGCCCAGCGGCCGCAGCGCGCGCACGCGCGCTACCGCCGGCTCCTCTGGCTCGTGCTCGCGATCGCGGCCGGCGCGATCTACGTCCACGCCTGGCACGACATCGGCGGGTCGTTCTCGACGCTGTTCAGCAGCCTCGGCAACCTCTGGAACATCCTCCACCGCAGCGTGCCGCCGTCGCGGCACATCTTCCACGACGCGGTCACGGCCTCGATCACGACCCTCGACACCGCGCTGATCGGCACGACGGCCGCGCTCGTCCTCTCGCTCCTGATCACGCCGCTCGCGGCCCGCAACATCTCGCCGCACCGCGTGGTCTACGAAGGAGCGCGAGTGGTGATCGCGGCCACGCGGACGATCCCGTCGTTCATCTTCGCGCTCTACCTGGTGACCGTCGTCGGCCTGGGGCCGTACGCCGCCGCGCTGGCGCTGGCGGTGCACTCGATCGGCACGCTCGGGAAGCTGTTCGCGGAGACGATCGAGGACATGGACATGGGGCCCGTGGACGCGCTGCGCGCGGCCGGCGCCGGTCGCCTCCAGGTCTTCGTGCACGCGGTCCTGCCCGGTGTCGCCCCATCCTTCATCGGCCTCTCGCTGTACCGGTTCGACGTGAACGTCCGCGACTCGCTCGCCACCGGCTTCGTCGGCGGCGGCGGGATCGGCTTCCTCCTCTTCAACTCGATCCAGCTCTTCCAGTACCGCGACGCAGCGATGGAGCTGCTCGTGATGCTCGTGCTGCTGCTCGCCGTCGAGCGCGTCTCGACCGTGCTGCGCAAGCGAATCGTCTGACAGGAGAAACGGAAACGCGCGGCGCCGCTAGAGCACGCGGACGACGCGCAGGCGCTCGTCGACGACGAAGGTCGCGCCCTTCTTCCATCTCGGCGGGTCGCCGAGCGCGGCCTGCTCGAGCCCGCCGTGGCCGCAGACGACGACGTCGCGGCCGGCGAGCGCGCGCACGAGCTCGGCGCCGTCCGTCTCCTGGCGCTCCTCCCCGAGCTCCGGACGCACGAGCGGCTCGAGCCCGCGCGCCGCAGCGAGCGGCGCGACCGTCTGCGTGCACCGCAGCGCGGGGCTCGTGTGGATCTCGTCGACCGGCAGGTCGCGCAGCGCCGCGACGAGAGCGTGCGCCTGCGCGCGCCCGCGTTCGTCGAGCGGACGGGCGTCGTCCGGTCCCTCCCACGCCGCCCGGTCGCCGGCCGACGCGTGCCGGACGAGGAGCAGCGGCACTCAGAGCGCCTTCGCGCCGCGCGCGAGCGCGTCGGCGACGGCGCCCGGGTACGCGGCGCGCATGCGCCGCTTCCGCTCTCGCTCGAGCTCGATCAGGCGGCCGGCGGCGACGGCGGTGCGGGCGCGCGCGAGCCGGCGCAGGCGCTCCTCGGCGACGACGGCGTCCTGGTGCTCGCCGATCACGTCCTGCACCCGTTTGAGCGCGTCGACGTAGGCACCGATCCCCTTGCCGCCGCCGAGCGCCGCCAGCTCCGCCGTGTAGCGCGCCCGCTTCGCGCGGATGCGGACCTTGTGGAGCTGCGCGTCCGGCGGGTTGTCGGGGAGCCTGCGCGCCGCCTTGCGCAGCTTCCGGAGCTCCGCCGCGGCGATGCGGGCGACCCCACCCTCCGCGTCGAGCGGCGGCAGCGAGGCGATCGCGGTGTCGAAGGCGTCGAGGAGCCGCGCGTACCGGTCGGAGTCGAGCGCAGCGACCAGGGCGTCGCGCGCCGCCTCGCGCTCCTCCTCGAGCTGCGCGACGATCAGCCCGCCGGCGGGAGTGTCGGCATCGAGCCGGGCGACCTCGGCGCGCAGGCGCTGGAGGAGGACGTCCAGGTCGCGGACCTCCCCAACGACGCCCGCGAGCCACTTCAGCTCCGCGTCGAGCGGCTGGAGCGTCTCGCCGAGCAGGGGCCTCGTCGCTCGCGCCAGCGCGCGCGAGCGCCGCGTCGCCACGCGGAACCGGTGCACGTCCTCCGGGTCGTCACCGAGCCGGACGCCGGGATCGTGCGCCTCGAGCTCGCGCAGCTGGACGAGCAGGAGGTGGCGGAGGTGCTCGAGCAGGGTCGCGTCGCGGTGCGGGGACGGCGCCTCGTCGAGCCGGAGCACGCGCAGCAGCTTCGGGCATCCGTCGCTGCGGCGTGCGCCCGCACGCCGGAGCGTGCGGCCGAGGCGCTCGAGGTCGCTCTCGTCGCCGTCGACCAGCTCGACCTCGACCTCGACGAACCGGCCGGCGCTCCGTCCCGCGTCGAGGACGTCGACGGCGTCGATGGTCACGTCGGCGACCCGACGCTCGTCGTCCGCGACCCGGACGCCGCGGCGGCGCGTCCGCATCGTCGCGACCGGCTCCAGCCGGCCGTGGCGCAGGTGCGTCGAGAGCAGGCGGCGAAGCTCGTCCGGCGGGCCGGCCGGCCCGCCCGGCGACTCGAGCTCCGTGCGTCCCTCGTCGCCCGGCAGCTTCAGCTGCCAGACCGAGAGGCCGTTCTCGATCCGGCGGCGGAGCGTGATCCCGGCGCGCGCGAGCGAGCGCGTCGGCGTGTCGTGGTAGGTGGAGGTGAAGACCCGCGACGGGAGCTCGTCGCCTGCGAGCGGAGGCAGCTCGAACCCGCTGTCGACGTCCAGCTTCAGCTCGCGTTCCAGCGTCGAGCGCACGCCGGGATCGTAGAAGCAGCGGTCCGTCACATGTATGACAGACGGCGACCCGGGTGCGGTTCCCCTCGCGCCACCCGGGCCGTCGTCGCCATCCGCCCCCAGGCGTTCCGCCTTCCGGGCCCACATGTGCAGGGCGCGGTCGTCGTTTGTGGCATGGCCAACGGTAGGCCGAGGCGCTCGTGACCGGGGTTACGAAGCGGGAACGATCCGGACGCGGGATGGCGTCGAGCCCTTCCCCTCGCGCGCGCGGGGCCCGACCATGCCGGCATGCCCACCTTCGCGGTCGTCGCGCATCGCCCCACCCCGACGAACACGCGCCTCGGCGCGGTTCTGACGCCGGCGCAGGCGCTCGCGCGCCTCCGCCCCGGCGACATCGCGCTCGGCCGGCTCGACGTGCTCGAGTCGCTCGACGGCGTCGAGCCCGGGCTCTGGGCCCTCGACCGGCTCGCCGCCCTCGGCGTCACCGTCCTGAACGGGCGCCGGGCGCTGGTCGGAGCGCACGACAAGCTTGCGACGGCGAAGCTGATGCACGCGGCCGGCGTGCCGCACCCGCGCACCGTGCACGTCGCTCCCTGGCTGCCGGTGCCCGAGCTCGAGCCGCCGCTCGTGCTGAAGCCGCGCTTCGGCTCCTGGGGCCGCGACGTCGTCCGCTGCGACGACGGGGAGTCGATCGAGCGCGCGCTCGCCGACCTGCGGGAGCGCTCCTGGTTCGAGGCGACGGGCGCGGTCGCGCAGAAGCTCGTCACCCCGCGCGGCTACGACCTGCGCCTCGTCGTCGCCCGCGGACGGGTGGTGGGCGCGGTGCGCCGCGTGGCCGCGCCGGGCGAGTGGCGGACGAACGTAGCGCTCGGCGCGCGGCGCGAGCCCGTGACGCCGCCGCCCGACGCGTGTGCGGTCGCAATCGCCGCCGCGGCGGCGATCGGCGGCGACCTCGTCGGCGTCGACCTCCTGCCGGCCGACCTCGGCACCTGGGTGGTGCTCGAGCTGAACGGCGCCGTCGACTTCACGAGCGCGTACTCGCTCGCCGACGACGTCTTCGCCGCCGCCTGCGCGGCGCTCGCGGCCTAGTAGGCTCAACACCGAATGCGGGAACGCACACTGGAGCGGCCGCAGCTCGCACGGTCGCTCGTCGCCGAAGCGATCGGCACGTTCGCTCTCGTGTTCGCCGGCTGCGGGGCGATCATGGTCGATCAGAAGACGCACCAGCTCGGGCACGTCGGCGTCGCGATCACCTTCGGGCTCGTGATCATGTTCGGGATCTACTCGGTCGGTCACATCTCCGGCGCGCACTTCAACCCGAGCGTGACCTTCGCCTTCGCGCTCAGCCGGCACTTCCCGTGGAGCCGCGCCGTCGGCTACTGGGGAGCGCAGCTCCTCGGCGCGTTCGCGGCGGCCGCCCTCCTGCGCGGCTCGCTGGGGGATCGCGCGCACGTCGGTGCGACGCTGCCCTCCGGCTCGTCCGGGCAGGCGTTCCTCTGGGAGCTCGTGCTCACCTTCTTCCTGATGTTCGTGATCATGGCCGTCGCGACCGACACGCGCGCGGTCGGCGAGGCCGCGGCGATCGCCATCGGGGGCACGGTCGGGCTCGACGCGATGTTCGGGGGTCCGATCACCGGCGCCTCGATGAATCCCGCCCGCTCGATCGGCCCGGCCGTCGTCTCCGGCGACCTCCACGCGCTCTGGCTCTACATCCTCGCGCCGCTTGCAGGTGCGTCGCTCGCAGCCCTGATGTACCGCTTCGTCCGCGGCGAGCGGCCGCGACCTGCATGAGCGAGGTCCTGTTCATCTGCGTCGCCAACTCGGGCCGCTCTGTGATGGCCGAGCGGATCTTCAACACGCTCGCCGGCGGCCGTCACCACGCACGCTCCGCCGGCAGCGAGCCCGGCACCGCCCCACACCCGGTCGTGGTCGAGGCGCTGCAGGAGATCGGCATCGACGCGACGGATCACCTGCCGCGCAGGCTCGACCTGGAGGAGGTACGGACGGTCGATGCCGTCGTCTCCACCTGCGGCGAGGAAGCGTGTCCCGTGACGCCGCCGGGAGTGACACGCATCTACTGGAACCTGCCCGACCCGAAGGGCCTTCCCCTGGAGGAGGTCCGTCCGATCCGGGACGAGATCCGCCGCCGCGTCGCCGAGCTGGTCGCTCAGCTCGACGCGGGCGCGCGCTCGTAGTCGTAGAAGCCGCGGCCCGACTTGCGGCCGAGGCGGCCCGCCTGCACGTATTGCCGGAGCAGCGGGCAGGGCGCGTACTTCGGGTCGCCTAGCCCTCTATGCAGGACTTCCATGATCGCGACGCACGTGTCGAGGCCGATCAGGTCGGCCAGCGCGAGCGGCCCCATCGGGTGCGCGAACCCGAGCTTCGCGATCGTGTCGATCGCCTCCGGCTCCGCGACGCC
>CAZBYA010000009.1:0-52634 GCA_964496175.1 uncultured Gaiellales bacterium
GGAGTCGCTCGACGTGACGACGCTCGGGCGCGGCGGCTCCGACACCACGGCGGTCGCGCTCTCCGCGGCGCTCGGCGCCGACGCCTGCGAGATCTACACCGACGTCCGCGGCGTCTTCACCGCCGACCCGCGCCTCGTGCCGACCGCCCGCAAGCTCGAGCGCGTCAGCTTCGAGGAGATGCTGGAGATGGCGTCGTCGGGGGCCGGCGTGATGATGGCCCGCTCGATCGAGATCGCCCGCACGCACACCGTTCGTCTCAACGTCCGCTCCTCGTTCGAGGACGACGAGGGGACCTGGATCATCGAGGAGGACGCCATGCTCGAGAAGGCGCTGATCTCCGCCGTCGTGCATCAGCGCGAGGAGACCGTATACCGCGTCGCCGGCGCGACGCCCGCCGCGCTGTTCGGCGCGCTCGCCGAGGCGAACGTCAACGTCGACACGATCCTGCGCTCGGGGGACGAGGTCGTCTTCTCGGCGCCGCCGGAGGACAAGCCCGCCGCGACGCGCACGCTCGACGCGCTCGGCGTCACGTGGGACGCGCGTGACGACCTCGGCAAGGTGTCCGTGATCGGGGCGGGAATGAAGAGCCACCCCGGCGTCGCCGCGAAGACGTTCGCGACGCTGGAGGCGTCGGGCATCTCTCCCGCCGTCGTCTCGACGTCGCCGATCAAGATCGCCTGCCACATCGACTCCGCCCAGGTCGACACCGCCGTGAAGCTGCTCCACGATGCCTTCGAGCTCGCCTAGCATCGGCGTCGTCGGCGCCACGGGCGCCGTCGGCCGCGTCACGGTCGACCTGCTCGCGCGCCGCGGCTTCGGCGACGTGCGCCTCTTCGCGTCCGAGCGGTCGGCCGGCATGGAGGTCGGCGGCAGGACGGTCGAGGTGGCGACGCCGGAGGCGCTCGAGCGCGCGGGCGTCGACCTGTTCCTCTTCTCCGTCGGCACGAGCGCGTCGCGCGAGCTCGTCCCGCACGCGGTCGCGGGGGGCGCCGTCGCGATCGACAAGTCGTCCGCGTACCGCCTCGATCCCGACTACCCGCTGGTCGTGCCCGAGGTGAACGGCCGGCGCGCGCTCGACAGCCGCATCGTCGCGAACCCGAACTGCGCCACGATCCCCCTCACCTGCGTCCTCAAGCCGCTGCACGACGCGGCCGGCGTCACGCGCGTGCGCGTCGCGACCTACCAGTCGATGTCCGGCGCGGGCGCGCAGAACATGGACCGCCTGCGCGGCATGTCGACCGACGAGCTCGACCTGCTGATGGAGTGGGACTTCGACGGCGAGGAGTTCGACGAGGAGTCGAAGCTCCGCGAGGAGACCCGCAAGATCATGGAGCTGCCCGACCTGGCGCTCCAGGCGACGTGCGTGCGGATCCCCGTCCTCGTCGGCCACGCCGAGGCCGTGTGGCTCGAGACCGAGGACGAGCTGACGCCGGAGCAGGCGACGTCGCTGCTCGCTGCCGCGCCGTCGGTGCGGCTCGAGCAGTTTCCCTCGCCGCGGAAGGCGGCGGGCGGCGACGAGGTGCTCGTCGGGCGGATCCGCCGCGATCCGACGGTCGAGCGAGGGCTCGCCCTCTTCCTCGCGTGCGACAACCTGCGCAAGGGCGCGGCGCTGAACGCGATCCAGATCGCCGAGCTGATCCTCGACCGCGCGCGGCTCGCGGCCTAGGCCCCTTAGGGGCGCGGCGCGGGCACCGGCGTCGGCTCCGGCACGCCGAAGGCGCCGCGGACGACGCTCAGCACCTTCTCGCGCCTGCCTTCTGCGACCGGCTGCAGGCCGCCGAGCTCGAGGCGCGAGAGCCCCACGCGGCCGGCGGCGCGCACGACCTGGAAGCCGAAGTCGGCGAGGAAGTCCTGCGGGAAGACGGTCTTGTGCACGCGGAAGCGCTCGTAGCTCGACTCGCCTTCCGGGTAGCGGTAGCAGAACGCCTCGAGGCCGCGCGCGCCGCGGTCGCGCGCCTCGCCGATCGCCGCCAGGAACAGCGACTGCAGCACCCACGGGCTCGTCTCGTCGACCAGGTACGCGCACGTGACGAGCATCGCGTCGTCGGACGGCGGCCCGCCGGGCAGCTCGTACGCGCGCGGGAACGCCGTCGCCGGCCCGTACTGCATCGAGCCGAGGACCCGCCGGTCGGAGTCGTAGTAGACGGTGCCGAACGCGCCGTGCTCGAGCTCGACCTTCTCCATCCACCGGTCCTTGTCGATCGCGCGGCGCCCGCGCGTCTGCCACCAGATGCAGCGATGGCAGACGGTCGGCGCCGTCTCGAGCGTCAGCTTCGTCAGGCCGGCGAGCTGGGGCGGCATCAGCGCTGGACGTCGTCGACGACGACGTGCACCGCGGCCGGGCGCACGTCCGCCATCTGCGCCAGGTAGTCGGCCACGCGCCGCTGCACCTCGGCGGCGACCTCCGTCAGCGACGCGCCGTAGTCGACGACGAGGTGCACCTCGACCTCGCCGCCCGTGACGCGCGCGCCGCGGCGGTGCTTCGTGTGCACGCCGGGCACCTCGGCGGCCGCGTCGGCCGCGTAGCGCGCCAGCACCTCCGGCGAGATGACGCTGTGGCCCTCCACTACCGGGATCGTAGAACCAGCTCCGTCGCCTCGGGGCGGGCGAACAGGCGGAAGGGCACGAACGTCGTGCCGAGGCCGGGCGAGACGTGCATGACGGTGCCGCCGCGCTCGAAGACGCCCTCCGCGTAGCGGGCGCGCGCATGCGCGAGCAGCAGCCTGCCGAACCCGTAGGGGATGACGATCTGGCCGGCGTGCAGGTGGCCGGCCAGGATCAGGTGCCAGCGCCCGGGCGGCACCGTGTCGAGCGCCTTCGGGAAGTGGCAGAGCAGGATCCGCAACGGGGCGTCCGACGGCGGGAAGTCGCTCGGCCGCTGCGCGAGCCACGTCCGCGGGTCGACGCCGCCGAGCTCGACGTCGCCGACGCGCACCGTCTGGTCGAGGAGCAGCGTGCCGCCCTCGACCCGCGCGAGCTGCACCGGCTTCGAGAACGGGTCGCGCGAGAGGGCGTAGTCGTGGTTGCCGAGGACGACGTACGGGTGCTCGAGCCGCGCCAGCAGGTCCCGCAGCTGCCGCTCGGCCCGCGGCCGCGAGAGCAGGTCGCCGGTGATGCAGACGAGGTCCGGCCGCCGTCCCGCCACCCAGTCGACCGCGCGCTCGACGGCATGCGTCCCCCGCGACGGGACGCCGAGGTGGAAGTCCGACAGGTGCGCGATGCGGAGGCCGTCGAGCTCCGGCGGCAGGCCCGGGACGCGGAGCTCGCGCACGCGGAGCCGCACCCACCCGGCCTCGAACCAGCCGTACGCGGCGACGGCCGCCGCGAGCGCGGCGAGCGCGGCCACGACCCAGAGGACCGTGCTCAGGCCTCGAGCTTCTCGAGCACCGGCGCGACGGAGACGACGTGCCGCTTGAACTTGAGCTCGGACTCCTGGAGCCCCGCGGCGACGCCGACGAGCTGCGCCAGGTGCAGGATCGGCATCTTGAAGTCGCGGCCGGTCGCCTTCTTCAGCTTCGACTGCCACGCGTCGAGCGACAGGTGGCAGAGCGGACACGGCGTGACGATCGCGTCCGCGCCGGCCTCGTACGCCTGCTCGATCGGCTGGATCAGCTCGCCGAGCGCCGTCTCCTCGCGCGCCTGGATGATCGGGAACCCGCAGCACTTGATCTTCGCCGGGTAGTCGATCGGCTCGCCGCCGCAGGCCTCGATGATGCGCTCGAGCGACCACGGCCGGTCGGGGTCCTCGAAGCCGTTGATCTTCGACGGCCGCAGGATCTGGCAGCCGTAGAACGGCGCGATCTTCAGGCCCTTGAGGCCGCGGTGGGCTGCGCCCTTGAGCGCCTCGTAGCCGTCGCCCTCGGCGATCTCCCAGAGCAGGTGGCGGACGTCGACGTCGTGCTCGTACGCCGGCACGCCGACGGAGACGAGGTTCTCGTTCACGCGCGCCCGCAGGTCGGAGTCGCCGAGCAGCATGAAGTTCGCCTGGCGGAGGTTGAGCGTGCAGACGTTGCAAACCGTCAGCAGCGTGTCGACGCCCTCGGCCGCGGCGTACGAGAGGATGCGCGCGTTCAGGTGCAGGTAGTAGTCCGGGTCCGCCTCCTGGATGTCGCCCGCGCCGCAGCAGGTGACGGACTCCAGCTCGACGAGCTCGAGGCCGACCTTCGGCGCGAGCGCCTGGGTGGCGGAGTCGAGCTCCTTGGCGGACAGGGACGCGAGGCATCCCTTGTAGTACGCGACGCGCTTCATGCGCCACCCTCCGGCTTCTTCGTCGGCTCTTTGCCGGGCGTCACGTCGGCCTGCGTCCGCGACCCCATGCCCTGGTCGCCGCCCTTCGGCTCGTCGCCGTCCGGGAGGTACGGACGGTGGAACGCGCCCGGGCGGGCGTAGATCTCGTCGAGCGTCTCGGCGCCGACGCCGTGGCCGTGCGCGAGCCGCGCCAGCGCGCGCTCGCCCTGCACGATCCCGCTGAACCCGGCGCGGCCCTGCTCGCTCGTCAGGTCGTGCAGCCGGCGCGCCTCCTTCACGTCCTTCGCGACGTGCGGCGGGAACGGCGGCGGCACCTTGCCCTTGCGCGCGAGGTCGAGCGCGAACTTCGTCTGCTTGATCGCCGAGACGACGCCCTGCGTCTTCGGCACCAGCTCCGTCTCGCGCAGCCAGCCGGTGGTGCGCGCCGAGACGACGAACCACTTCGCGTGCTTCGCGCCCATGTCGCGGTCGATGCCCTCCTTCATCGACTCGGCGCCGAGCTTCGCAATCGCGTCGCGCGGGTCGACCCCCTTCGGGCAGCGCTCGTTGCAGAAGTAGCAGCGCGTGCACTCCCAGATGCCGTGCTCGCCGTTCAGCTTCTCGAGGCGCGCGATCTTCTGCCCGTCGCGCGGGTCGCCGACGAAGCGCATCGCCTTCGCGAGCGCCTGCGGGCCCGTGAACAGTGGGTCGGACTCCATCGCGTTGCACTCGGAGACGCAGCACCCGCAGTTGACGCAGAGCGCCTCCTTGTGGATCACGTTCATCCGCTCCTGGCGGATCAGGTGCTCCTTGCCGTCGGGCGGCTCCTCGTAGCCGGGCTGGAGGAACGGGTCGACGCTCATGAACTTCTGCCAGAACGGGCCCATGTCGACGACCAGGTCCTTGACGATCGGCAGGTTGCCCATCGCCGAGATCACGGGCACGTGGCCGGCCTGCGCCACGTCGTACATCCGCGTCTTGCAGGCGAGCACGGCGGCGCCGTCCATGCGCATGCCGCACGAGCCGCAGATCATCATCCGGCAGCTCTTGCGGTAGGCGAGCGTGCCGTCGTGCTGGTCCTTGACGATGTCGAGGCAGTCGAGCAGCGTCGCCTCCTCGGGCGCCGCGATCTCGTATTCCCGGAGCTCGCGCTCGCCGGTGCGCGCGTTGTACCGCCAGATCTTCAGGCCGACCTGCACTAGTACTTCCGCTCCATCGGCTCCCACTTGGTGAAGCGCACGTCGGCGTACGAGAGCTGCGGTCTCCCGTCGACCCAGCGGGAGATCGAGTGCTTCATGAAGTTCTCGTCGTCGCGCGTCGGGAAGTCGTGCGGGCGCGCATGCGCGCCGCGGCTCTCCTTGCGCGCGATGCCGGCCTGGAGCATGCAGGCGGCGAGGTCGAGCATGTTGCCGAGCTCGATCGCCTGCGTCAGGTCCGTGTTGAAGACCTCGCCCTTGTCCTGGACGACGACGCCGCGGTCATAGCGCTCCTTCAGCTCGTCGATGATCTCGATCTGGCGCGCCATCTGCTCCTCGCGCCGGAACACGCCGAAGTTCTCGAGCATCGACGTGCCGAGCTCGTTGCGGATCTGCCACGGCCGCTCGCCCTCGGTCGTGTCGAGCAGCCGCTTGAGCTCGCGCTCGGCGTCGGCCTGCGCGCTCGCCGGCACGTCGATGGTCGTGTGCGAGAGCGCCCAGTCCGCGGCGGCGCGGCCGGCGCGGCGGCCGAAGGTGATCGTCTCCATCAGCGAGTTGCCGCCGAGGCGGTTGGCGCCGTGCACCGACACGCACGCGACCTCGCCCGCCGCGTACAGGCCGGTCAGCTCGGTCTCGCCGTCGTTCCCGGTCGAGACGCCGCCCATGTGGTAGTGGGCGCCGGGCCGGACCGGCACGGGGTCGTAGATCGGGTCGACGCCGGCGAACGTCATCGCCAGCTCGCGCGAGCCGGGCAGGCGCTCGATGATCTTCTCGGCGCCGAGGTGGCGCATGTCGAGCAGCACGTTGCCGTTGATGCCGCGCCCCTGATCGATCTCCGTCTGCTCCGAGCGCGAGACGACGTCGCGCGACGCGAGCTCGAGCGCGTTCGGCGCGTAGCGCTTCATGAAGCGCTCGCCCTCGCTGTTGATCAGGAACGCGCCCTCGCCGCGGCAGCCCTCGGTGAGCAGGATCCCCGACGGGAACAGCGTCGTCGGGTGGAACTGCATGAACTCCATGTCCTTCAGCGGCAGCCCGAGGTGGAGCGCCATCGCGGCGCCGTCGCCGGTGCACGCGTACGCGTTCGTCGTCGTTCGGTAGATGCGCCCCTGGCCGCCCGTCGCGAGCACGACGGTCTTGCCGCCGATCGTCTTCAGGCCGCCGTCCAGCAGGTCCCAGCAGATGACCCCCTGGCAGCGGCCGTCGTTCTCGACGAGCTTCCAGGCGAAGAACTCCTCGTAGACGGTGATGTCGCGCTTCACCAGCTGCTCGTAGAGCACCTGGATCAGCACGTGCCCGGTGATGTCCGCGGCGAAGACCGTGCGCGGCGAGCCTGCGGCGCCGAACGGGCGCTGCGCGAGCTTGCCGTCCTCGCGGCGCGAGAAGAACGCGCCCCAGTGCTCGAGCTGGTAGATGTCGCCGGGCGCCTCGCGCGTGAAGATCTCGATCGCGTCCTGGTCGCCGATGTAGTCCGACCCCTTGACGGTGTCGAACGCGTGGATCTCGGGCGAGTCCTCAGCGGCGTTGCCGAGCGCCGCGTTGATGCCGCCCTCGGCGGCGCCGGAGTGGCTCCGCGTCGGGTGGAGCTTCGAGATCACGCCGACGCTCGCGCCCGCGTCGAACGCCTCGATCGCGGCGCGCATGCCGGCACAGCCGGCGCCGACGACCAGGACGTCGTGCGTGGCTTCCACGACGGGAGACGCTAGCGAAATGCCGCAGACCGGGGCGTCAGTAGGAATCCCCTAGATGCGGGGTCCCGCGTTGCGCACCGAGTCGTCGGCGTCCGGGAAGCGCTTCGCGAAGTTCTCGGCGAACATCGTCGCCAGCTCGCGTGCCTTCTCGTCGTAGCGGGACGGGTCGCGCCAGGTCGAGCGCGGGTCGAGGAGGCGCGAGTCGACCCCCGGCACCGCGAGCGGGACCTCGAAGCCGAAGAGGTCGTCGGCCCGGAAGCCGATCTCGTCGAGCACGCCCGAGAGCGCCGCGTGCAGCATCGTCCGCGTCGCCTGGATCGGCATCCGCTCCCCCTCCCCGAACGGCCCGCCGGTCCAGCCGGTGTTGACGAGCCAGACGGCGGCGCCGTGCTCGTCGAGCTTCTCGCCGAGCATGCGCGCGTACACCGCCGGCGGCTGCGGCAGGAATGGCTGGCCGAAGCAGGTGGAGAACGTCGGCTGCGGCTCCGTCACCCCGATCTCGGTGCCGGCGAGCTTCGACGTGAAGCCCGAGAGGAAGTAGTAGAGCGCCTGCTCGCGCGACAGGCGGGCGATCGGCGGGAAGATGCCGAAGGCGTCCGC
Organism: uncultured Gaiellales bacterium; assembly: GCA_964496175.1. Taxonomy (GTDB): domain Bacteria; phylum Actinomycetota; class Thermoleophilia; order Gaiellales; family Gaiellaceae; genus PALSA-600. The sequence continues at coordinate 7,713 of CAZBYA010000009.1, forward strand.
CGTCAGGAAGATCACCGACTTGGGGTGGCCGGCGAGCTTCGACGGCACCGCGTTGCCGATCAGCTCGAGCTTGTAGGCCGCGCGTGTGTTCTCGGTCTTCGTGTCGTCGTCGAGGTCGAGGCGGCCGAGCTCGTCGGCGGCCACGTTCTCGAGCACCGTGCCGAACGAGTGCGACGCCTTCCAGATCTCGGGCTCCGCCTCGGCGGACAGCCGGATCGTCTTCGCGTAGCAGCCGCCCTCGAAGTTGAAGACGCCGTTCGTTCCCCAGCCATGCTCGTCGTCGCCGATCAGGCCGCGCGACGGGTCGGCGGACAGCGTCGTCTTGCCGGTGCCGGAGAGCCCGAAGAAGATCGCGACGCCGCCGTCGTCGCCGACGTTGGCGGAGCAGTGCATCGGGAACACGCCCTCGAGCGGGAGGCGGTCGTTCATGACCGTGAAGATCCCCTTCTTGATCTCGCCGGCGTAGTACGTGCCGCCGATCAGCAGCTCGGTGCGTGTCGGGTGCAGCACCACGAACGTGCCGGTGCGCGTCCCGTCGCGGTCGGGGTCGGCCTCGACGTCCGGCGCGTGCAGGACGACGGCGTCGGGGACGAACCCCTCGCGCTCGTCCGGCGTCAGGTCGATGAACATCGTCTTCGAGAAGAGCGCGTGGTACGGGTGCGCGGTGATCACGCGCACTCCGAGGCGGTGCGAGGGGTCGGCGCCCGCCCAGGCGTCGACGACGTAGAGCGTCTCCGCCGCGCCGAGCTGCGCCGCCACCCTGACGCGCAGGCCCTCGAACTGCTCCTCCTCGAGCGGTTGGTTGACCTCGCCCCACCAGATGCGCCCCTCCGACTCGGGCTCGCGCACGACGAACTTGTCCTTCGGCGAGCGCCCGGTGTACCGGCCGGTGTCGACCACGAGCGGCCCGCCCTCGGCCAGCCGCCCGTCGCTCCGCGCCAGCGCGTGCGTGTACAGCAGCGCCGTCGTCGGGTTGCGGTAGACGGTTCCGGTGGCGTCGATCCCGTGCTCGGAGAGATCCACGCGGCCCGGCAGCTCGGTCGCGGTCATGCGGAGCGCCTCCTTGAGGGTTTCGGCCAGGTCGGACATCGGGCGGTTCGGGGGCTGGGGCGCGCACCCCGGCGCCCCGTCGAACGGCTGCATGGTACGGACTCCCGCGTTCGGCGGGAGCCCGTACCGTTCCTGCCCGACGCCCTACGCCGTCTTGACGGTGGGCGAGCGGCGGCTCTCGAGCGGCACGAAGTCCCGCTCGGGGCGGCCGACGTAGATCTGCCGCGGCCGCGCGATCTTCTGCTCCGGGTCCTGCACGCCCTCGAGCCACTGTGCGAGCCAGCCGGCCGTCCGCGGGATCGCGAACATGACCGGGAACATCGCCGTCGGCAGGCCGAGCGCCTGGTAGATCAGGCCCGAGTAGAAGTCGACGTTCGGGTACAGCTTCCGCGAGACGAAGTACTCGTCCTCGAGCGCGATCTTCTCCAGCTCGAGCGCGATGTCGAGCAGCGGGTTGCGCCCGGTGACCGCGAACACCGAGTCGGCGGTCTCCTTGATGATCTTCGCCCGCGGGTCGTAGTTCTTGTAGACGCGGTGGCCGAAGCCCATCAGCCGGCCCTCGCCCGCCTTCACGCGGGTGATGAAGTCCGGCACGTTCTTGACGTCGCCGATCTCGGCGAGCATCCGCAGCACGGCCTCGTTCGCGCCGCCGTGCAGCGGCCCGTACAGCGCCGCCGCCGCGCCCGCGAGCGAGACGTACGGGTCGGCCTTCGACGAGCCGATCGAGCGCATCACGTTCGCGCTGCAGTTCTGCTCGTGGTCGGCGTGCAGGATGAACAGCACCTCGAGCGCGCGCTCGAGCGCCGGGTCGGCGTCGTAGTGCGTCTCCGCCATCCGGAAGATCATCGAGAGGAAGTTCGACGCGAACCCGAGGTCGTTGTCCGGGTACACGTACGGCATGCCCTTGATGTGCCGGTACGACCACGCGGCGATCGTCGGCACCTTCGCGATCAGGCGGACGACCTGCTGCATGCGGATCTGGGGGTCGTCGACGTTCTGCGCCTCGGGGTAGAAGGTCGAGAGGGCGCCGACGGCGCTGACGAACATCCCCATCGGGTGGGCGTCGTAGCGGAAGCCCTCCATCAGGCGCTTCATGTTCTCGTGCAGGAACGTGTGGTACGTGATCTCGTGCGCCCAGTGCGCGAGCTCCTCCTGCGTCGGCAGCTCGCCGTGGATCAGCAGGTAGGCGACCTCGAGGTACGTCGAGCGCTCCGCGAGCTGCTCGATCGGGTAGCCGCGGTAGCGGAGGATGCCGGCGTCACCGTCGATGAACGTGATCGCGCTCCGGACGGAGGCGGTGTTCAGGAATGCCGGGTCGTAGCTGTAGACGCCCGCCGGCCTGAGCGCAGTCGCGCGGATCGCGCCGTCCTCGATCGGCGCCTCGAACGTCTCACCGGTGCGGTCGTCGGTGATTGTGAGGATGTCGGCCATCGGCCTCGCAGCTCCTTCGGTCGTGCGGGTTTGCGCGATTGTCGGCGCAGCCTTGCGCCGGGCCGCCGGGACGTCATCCGCGCCCGCGCCGACGCGGACCTGGGGCGAACTACGGAGAGCCTAACGGGCTAGATGCGCCAGTCGCCGCCGCGCAGCACGGGCACGCGCGAGCCGTCCGCGGCGACGCCGTCGACCTCGACCTCGTCGGAGCCGACCATGAAGTCGATGTGCTGGGCGCTCTGGTTCACGCGCCCCGCGACGGAGGTGTCGACGAGGAACGGGAAGCCGACGCCGAGCGCCAGGTGGCTGGCCGCGTTCTCGTCGAGCAGCGTGTCGAAGAAGACCGTTCCGAGCGGGCCGATCCGACCGTGCCGGTCGACGAGCGCGAGCTCGCCGAGCCGGCGCGCGCCCTCGTCGATCTCGAGCAGGCCTTCGAGCGCGCGGCCGTTCTCGTCCGCCTCGACCTCGACGGCGACACCGCCCTCGAAGCGGACGCGCAGGCCGCGCACGATCGTCCCGTCGCGCAGCACGAGCGGCCGCGTCGACGTGACGTGGCCCTCGGTGCGCAGCGGGTCCGGCGTCGTGAAGACCTCCTCCGTCGGCAGGTTCGGCAGGTGCCGCAGGCCGTCGGCCGTGGTGAAGTCGGCGGCCCACCAGGAGTGCGTCGGCAGGAGCCCGACCGTCAGCTCCGTGCCGGGGCCGCGCAGCTCGATCGCGTCGAAGGCGCGCTCGGTGAGACGGCTCGCGACGTCGCTCAGCACGGCCATCCGCTCGTCCCAGGCGCGCTCGGGGTCCGGCTCGTCGAGGCGGAGGACGTGCTCCAGCTCCTGCCAGAGCCGCTCGTACGCCTCCTCCTCGGGCAGGTCGGGGTGGACGAGCGTCGCCCAGGCGGGATGTGGGCACGGCGGGATGCACCAGTTGGTCGAGCGCTCGCCGACGATCTGGGAGAGCTCCTTCACGCGCGGTGTCATGTCGCGGCCGACCAGGCTCGGGTCGAGGTCGTCGAGCAGGTTCGGCGCCGTCATGCCCGCCAGCGTGACGCGGCCGCCCCGCATCGCCGCGTGCTCCAGGAGGCGCTCGCCGATCCAGGGCGGCACGTAGTCGAGCGTGTCGGGGTCGGCGTGCTGGACGCGCACGCGCTTCAGGTGCGGGTCGAAGTAGTCGACGTCGACGAAGCGCGCGCCGCGGTCGTAGGCCGCCGCCGCGACCGCGCGCGCGAGCGGCTCCTGGCCGAGCTCCGCCGCCACGAGCACGACCTGGTCCCGCTGCACGTTGGCGCCGTGCACGGCCAGCTCGGCGAGCCGTTGCCACCGTCCGTCGTCCATCCGGCAGGCGATCCTAGCTGCGGCGCCGAATAGCGAAGGTCGTGACCTGCGACGAGGCAGTCGAGCGGTTCCTCGCGGCCGCCGGGATCTCCGAGGCGACCCGGCTCGCCTACGCCTCCGACCTGCGCGAGTTCCTGCGCTGGCGCGGTGCCTCCGCGCCGATCGAGGACGTCGATGTCCGTGTGCTGGCCGACTGGGTGGCGGAGCTGGGGCGCGCGCGCCCCGGCGGGCGCCTGGCGCCGGCGACGGTGGCGCGCAAGCTCGCGGCCGTCCGCTCGCTGCTCCGCTTCACGCTCGGCGCCGAGCGGACGCCGGACGCGGCGCTCGCGCCGCGGCGGCCGCGGCGGCTGCCGGACGCGCCGAAGGTGCGCGAGGTGGAGGAGATCGTCGCGGGGCTGGACGGCGACGGCCCCCTCCCGCTCCGCAACCGCGCGCTGGTCGAGCTCGTCTACTCCGCAGGCCTGCGGAGCGCCGAGGCGATCGGGCTCGACCTCGGCGACGTCGACTTCGAGCAGGAGCTGGTGCACGTCCGCCGCGGCAAGGGGGCGAAGGAGCGGGTCGTGCCGCTCGGCGAGGAGGCGGGGCACCTCGTGGCTCGGTACCTGCGGGAGGCGCGCCCGGCCCTCGCGCGGGGCGCCGAGAACGCGCTCTTCCTCTCGGCGCGCGGGCGGCGGCTGGACACGTCGACGCTGCGCCGCCTGGTCCCGCACCCGCACCGACTGCGCCACGCGTTCGCGACGCACCTGCTGGAGGGCGGCGCCGACCTGCGGACGATCCAGGAGCTGCTGGGCCATGCGTCGCTCTCGACGACGCAGATGTACAGCCACGTGGACGCGAAACGCCTGCGCCGCGTCTACGACCACGCGCACCCGCGCTCGTAGGCCGAGCTAGTAACAGACTGTTACAAGCTCGGGCCCCGAACCCGGGCCGCGCCGCGGGGAGTTAGTGACAGTCTGTTACTAAGTCACGGTTGCGCCACAGGGGCCCGCGCGCCCGCGGCGAACCTCGCCCTACGGTGGACCGCGACCCCGAGGTCGAGAGCTTCCTGCTGCTGCTCGCGGCGAACCGCTCGCCGCGCACCGTCGACGCGTACCGCCGCGACCTCCGCGCCCTGCGGAGCCACCTCGGCAAGCCGGTCGCGGCCGCGACCGTCGAGGAGCTCGAGCGCTACACCGCCCAGCTCCGGGCCGACGGGCTCTCGACCGCGACGATCGCCCGCCGCACCGCCGCCGCCCGCAGCTTCTACCGCCACCAGCAGCTGCTCGGCGCCCGCGACGACAACCCCGCCGCCGCGCTCGCCCTCCCCCGCCGCACCCGCCGGCTGCCGCGAACGCTCTCGCCGGGGGAGGCCGAGCGGCTGATCGAGGCGGCGGCCGGCGTCGAGCCGCGCGCGCTCCGCGACCAGGCGCTCGTCGAGCTGCTCTACGGCGCCGGCCTCCGCGTCTCGGAGGCGGTCTCGCTCGACAAGTCGGGCGTCGACCTCGACGAGCGCCTCGTCCGCGTCGTCGGCAAGGGCGGCAAGGAACGGATCGTGCCCGTCGGCCGGCACGCGACCGAGGCGCTGCGCCGCTACCTGGCGCGCGGCCGCCCGTACCTCGACGCCCGTCACCGGCCCGAGCTGTTCCTGAACGCCCGCGGCGGCGCCCTCACCCGCGCGGGCGCCTTCCTGATCCTCCGCCGGCTCGCCGCGCGCGCCGGCCTCGAGCCCGAGCGCGTCCACCCGCACCTGCTCCGCCACTCGTTCGCCACCCACCTGCTCGAGGGCGGCGCCGACCTCCGTTCCGTCCAGGAGATGCTCGGCCACGCCGACCTGTCGACGACCGAGCTCTATACCCACGTAACCGACAGACGGCGACGCGAGTTGTACTTCCGGGCACACCCACACGCTCGGAAAGTGACGGAGACCCATGGATCCACACGCAGTACTGCTGATGGCGCTCGCGTCGGGCGTGGCCTGGCTGATGACCAAGGCGGGGCTCGGCAAGAACGCCCTTGAGCTGCGGCGCCGGCGCGTCATCTGCCCCTCCTGCGGGCGGGACGACGAGCGCTGCATCTGCACGAGCTGACCGGCTAGCGGCCTTTGCGCCGCAGGAGCTGCGCGACCTTCGCGGCGGTCTGGCGTAGCTCTCGCGGCTGCTCGTCGTCGTCGGCGAGCGACGAGAGGATCTGGATCGTGTCCGGTCGCGCCGAGCCGTTCTTGACCGCGGCGACCGCGAGCCGGCGCACCGCCTCGACCGGGTCGTTCGCGATCAGCTCGTGGAGCAGCGGGCGAACATCGTTGACGACTCCGGGGTGGTCGCGCGAGAGCAGCTCGAGGGAGAGCAGCGCCGACCCTCGCACGGCGGGGCTGTCGTCGCCGAGACCGCGCCGCAGCAGCTCGATCTTCGCGCGGAAGCGGAACTGGCCGACTGCCCGGTAGGCCGCGGCCCGCGCGCGGAAGTCCGCCGACCGCGCGGCCGCCTCCAGCTCCTCGTCCCACTGTGCGCGCAGCTGCGACAGCTCGCGCTCCTTGCCGTCGGCCGCGAGCGCGTCGGCCTGGGCCGCCGCGTCCGCGAGGCTGGTCATACGTCCGAGAGCGAGCGAGCGCCCGGCCCGATGTAGCGGGCCGACGGCCGCACGAGCCGGCCGGTGCGCTTCTGCTCGAGGATGTGCGCCGACCAGCCGGCGACGCGCGCGCAGCCGAACATCGCGGGCGTCAGGTCGGCCGGGATCTCGGCGATGTCGAGCACGACGGCCGCCCAGTACTCGACGTTCGTCTCGAGCGCACGGTCGGGGGACTTCTCGCGCAGCACCTTCAGCGCCGCCTCCTCGAGCGCGGCGGCGGCCTCGACGCGCGGCGACCCGAGCTCCATCGCCGTCCGCTTCAGCACCTTCGCGCGCGGGTCGTACGCGCGGTACACGCGGTGGCCGAAGCCCATGATCCGCTCGCCGCGGTCGAGCAGGTCGCGCACGTAGCGCTCCGGGTCGCCCGTGGCGGCGGCGCCGTCGATCATCGGCAGCACGCGCGCAGGCGCGCCGCCGTGGAGCGGGCCCGAGAGCGTGCCGACCGCCGACGAGAGCGCCGCGGCGCAGTCGGCGCCGGTCGACGCCGCAATCCGCGCCGTGAACGTGGACGCGTTCAGGCCGTGCTCGGCGGCCGAGATCCAGTACGTGTCGAGCGCCTTCACCGCGCGGGGGTCGGCCTCGCCGCGCCAGCGGATCAGGAACTGCGCGGCAGCGTTCTCGCCCGTGGCGATCTCCGACTCCGGAACGGCCGGCTGCCGGCCGCGCGCGGCCTGCGCGACGATCGTCAGCGTCGCCGACGAGAGCCGGGCCAGGTCGTCGCGGGCCTGCGTGTCGTCGATGTCGACGAGCTTCTTCATCCCCCACTTCGGCCCGAGGGTCGCGAGCGCCGCCTGGAGGTCGGCGGGGACGGAGCCGCTCGGGTCCTGCAGCTCGATCCGCTCCGACGGCGGCAGCGGCGAGTTGATGTCCTCGTCGACGAGCAGCCCCCAGACGTTCTCGAACGGGTAGTGCCCGACGAGGTCCTCGATGTCGACGCCGCGGTAGCGGAGCGTCCCGCCGTCCTTGTCGGGCTCGGCGATCTCCGTCTCGAAGGCGATGACGCCCTCGAGGCCGGGCCGGAAGTCGGTGCTGGACGCGCCCACGGCGGCACCGTAGCGCACCCGGGCGGCCCGGCCGGGCGAGAACGCGCGGCCGGGCCGGGTGCGTTACGGGAGAGAGATGTAGTGCGAGAGGAACGCGCGCGCGGACGGCGTGTCGAGCCGGTAGGCGAAGCTCTGGCCCGAGCACGCGCGGTTGCCGGTCGACGTGATCGCGACCTCGACGCCCGCGAGCAGCTTCGGCCCGCCGGAGTCGCCGTAGCAGACGCCGCCCGGCTGGTCGCCGGTCATGACCTCCGTCGGCTGGACGTTCGAGATCGACGAGGTCGACGAGCGCCGGTACCCGTCGAAGGTGAACGTCCGGTCGGCGTAGCCGTACCCGACGTTCGTGACGACCTGCGACCGGACGCCCGCGGCGTCGAGGGCGCCCTGCGCCGGGAGCGCGAGCGGCGCGATCCCGGTGACCGGCGCGTCGAGCACCACGACCGCGACGTCGTGGCTGTCGGTCTTCGACGTGCCGTAGAGCGGGTCGGGGTGCGCCGTGCCGGCGTCGAGCGGCGAGCTGCCCGCGACGTAGTGCGAGTCGAACGAGACCCACACGCGGGTCGACGCGAGCGTGGCGACGCAGTGCGCCGCCGTGACGAACACCGTCGGCGAGACGAGGCTGCCGGAGCACTCCGGCTCGGGCCCCGCCCCACGGTCGGCGAGCAGCAGCCCGACCGCGGGATGCGCCGCGCCGTCGAGCGAGCCGCCCGTGATCGCAACGGCCGGCGCCGCGAGCGCGAGCGCTGCGACGCCGGCCGCCAGGATGGTGCGACGGTGCGTCATCACGCACCGCTCGAGAAGCCGTACCCGCCGCCGTGGCCGTGCCCGAGCTTGACCGCCGAGACGATCGAGGCGACCGCGATCAGGAAGAGGACGACGGCGACGAGGTTCACGTGCTTGCCCATGCGCAACTCCTTTCGTCGATTCGTGGTGGCTAGAAGCGGAAGTCCTGGAGCCGGTCGGCGGCCCGGCGGTAGAGGTCGGCGGCGGCGGCGAGGTCGCCCGCGCGGCGATAGACGTCGCCCTGCGCGAGCCAGGCTGCGGCGACGTGGCTCGCAGAGCCGAGCCGCTCGAACAGCCACTCCGCGGCGGCGAACTCGCGCTGCGCCTCGGCCTCCCGCTCCTGCGCGAGCAGCGCGCGACCGAGCACGAGGTGGACGTTGCCGCGCTCGTCGAGGTAGTCCTCGCGCTCCTCGAGGATCGACAGGGCGTGCCGCGCCTGCTCCTCGGCCAGCCCCGGCGCGCCGCAGCGGAGGTGCACCTGCGCGAGCGACGAGACCGCCTGCGCGGCGTCGGCGAGGTTGCCGAGCTCGAGCGCCAGCGCGAACGACTCCTTCAGCTCCGCGACCGCCTCCTCCGGCCGGCCGAGCAGGAAGCTCAGGCCGCCGAGGTTGTTGAGCAGCCGGGCCTCGGTCTGCCGGTCGCCGCAGTCGGACGCGAGCGCCCGGCCGCGCTCGGCGTAGAAGCGCGCGAGCAGCGGGTCGCCGCGCCGTTCGGCGACGAGCGAGCACTGCATCAGCGCATGCGCCTCGAGCCTCGCGTCCCGGAGCGACTCGGCGAGCTCGAGCGAGCGCTCGGCATCGACCTGCGCCGCCTCCCACTCCCGCTGGAGCTGGTAGCAGCGCGAGCGCCAGTCGAAGATCCGCGCCCGTAGCCCGTCGGCCGGGGCGCCGTGCCGCTCGGCGAGGCCGAGCGCGACCGTGAAGAGCGAGACGGCGTTCGTGATCTTGCCGAGCTTCACGCGGCACGCGCCGAGGCGGAACATCGCATCCGCGCGGTCGAGGTCGTCGAACGCCGGGCCCTCGGCGAGCTCCCGGGCGCGCTCGAGCGTCGCGACCGCCGTGTCGAGGCTGCCCAGGTACATGCGCGCCCAGGCCTCGGCGAGCAGCACCCGGAACACGAGGTCGGGCGCGGCCGCGACCGGCACGGCGACGTCGGAGAGCGCGAGGATCGCCTCGCCGTAGCGGTGCTCCGCCGTCAGCCGCTCGGCGCGGACGAGCGCCGCCTGCGTCTCGGCGCGCCCGAGCGCCGACGGCCCCTGCTGCACGAGCGGGGGCGTGACGGGGGGAAGCTCGTGGATTGCCGCAGTGCCGTCCACGCACCGAATCCAAGTCGCCCGGGCCCCCCGCGTCGATCACGATCGCCCGTCGGTCGCACTCCACGTTCCGGGGGAGCCGATATAGCTCTCGTGTGTACGCTCACGCCCGGCGATGGCGCATCGCGTGACCCTCATCCCCGGCGACGGCACGGGGCCGGAGCTGACCGAGGCGACGCGCCGGGTGCTGGAAGCGACGGGCGTCGCGTTCGACTGGGACGTCCAGCAGGCCGGCGTCGACGTGATGGAGGAGGCGGGGACGCCGCTGCCCGACGAGACGCTCGCCTCGATCAGGCGGACCAAGGTGGCGATCAAGGGGCCGATCACGACCCCGATCGGCACCGGCTTCCGCTCCGTCAACGTCGCCCTGCGCCACGAGCTCGGCCTCTACGCGTGCCTGCGCCCATGCAAGAGCTACGCGGGCGTCCGCTCCCGCTACGAGAACGTCGACATCGTGATCGTGCGGGAGAACACCGAGGATCTGTACGCGGGGATCGAGTACGAAGCTGGCACACCCGAGGCGGAACGAGTGATCGCCGAGCTGAACACCCTCCAGTCGAAGCAGATCGCGGCCGGCTCCGGCCTGTCGATCAAGCCGATCAGCCCGGCGGGCTCCGAGCGGATCATCCGGTACGCGTTCGAGTACGCGCGCGCGAACGGCCGCAAGCGCGTCTCGTGCGTGACGAAGGCGAACATCATGAAGTTCACCGACGGCCTGTTCCTGAAGGTCTTCCGCGAGGTGGCGGCGGACTACCCGGAGATCGAGCCGTGGGAGAACCTGGTGGACGCGATCTGCATGGGGCTCGTCCAGCGGCCGGAGGAGTTCGACGTGCTCGTGCTGCCGAACCTCTACGGGGACATCATCAGCGACCTCGCTGCCGGGCTCGTCGGCGGCCTCGGCGTCGCGCCCGGCGCGAACATCGGCGCCGACACCGCGGTCTTCGAGGCGACGCACGGCTCCGCGCCCAAGTACAAGGGCCAGAACCGGGTCAACCCGACGGCGATGATCCTCTCGGGGAAGCTGATGCTGGAGCACCTCGGCGAGCGCGACGCCGCGCTCAGGCTCGAGACGGCGGTCGCGGACGTGATCGCCGAGGGCGAGCGGGTGACCTACGACCTGAAGCCGTCCCGCGACGACCCGACCGCGGTCGGGACGAGCGAGTACGCGGACGCGATCATCGAGAAACTGGAGGCCTAGAGGAGATGAGCGAGAGACGGAAGGTGACCGTCGTCGGCGCCGGGAACGTCGGCGCGACGTGCGCCCAGGTGCTCGCGATGCGCGACTACGCCGACGTGGTGATGGTCGACATCAAGGAGGGCCTGCCCCAGGGCAAGGCGCTCGACATCAACCAGATGGGCGCGGTGCTCGGCTACGAGCCGAACGTCACCGGCTCGAACGACTACGAGCCGACCGCCGGCTCCGACGTGGTCGTGATCACGGCCGGCCTGCCGCGTTCGCCCGGCATGAGCCGCGACGACCTGGTGACGACGAACGAGAAGATCGTCAAGGACGTCACGGAGAAGGTCGTCGCGCAGAGCCCCGACGCGATCCTGATCGTCGTCTCGAACCCGCTCGACGCGATGTGCCACGTCGCGAAGAGCGTCTCAGGGTTCCCGAAGGAGCGCGTGTTCGGCCAGGCGGGCATCCTCGACACGGCGCGGCTCCAGACGTTCATCGCCTGGGAGACCCGGTCGTCGGTGAAGGACGTCAGCGCGGTCGTGCTCGGCGGCCACGGCGACCAGATGGTCTCGGTGATCTCCGCGACCACCGTCGGCGGCGTGCCGATCCGCAAGCTCATTGCGGAGGACCGGATCCAGGCGATGGTGGAGCGGACGGCCAAGGGCGGCGGCGAGGTCGTCCAGCTGCTCGGCACGTCAGCCTGGTACGCCCCGGGCGCGGCGGCGGCGCAGATGGTCGACTCGATCATGCTCGACGAGAAGCGCGTGCTCCCGTGCACCGCGTACCTCGAGGGCGAGTACGGCATCGACGGCCTGTACATGGGCGTGCCGGTCCGCCTCGGCGCCCGCGGGATCGAGGCGATCCTCGAGGTCGACCTCGACGACGCCGAGCAGGCGGCGCTCGAGAAGAGCGCGGCCGCCGTGCGCGACGTCGTCGGCGTCCTCAGCTCCTAGGAACTGCGCGCCGGCCGACGGCCGGCGCTCGGAAAGGTGTCTGACACCAAGAGGTGTCAGACACCCGGGTGTGGTGTCCGACACCCGAAGGTGTCGGACACCGTTTCCGGTTCGGCTACCGTCCTGCCGCATGGAGCTCGGTCTGCGCGGCAGGACGGCGGTCGTCTGCGGCGCGTCCTCCGGCCTCGGCCTGGCGTCGGCCGAGGCTCTCGCCGAGGAGGGCGCGAACGTCGCCATGCTCGCCCGCCGGCGCGACGAGCTCGAGCAGCACGCGAACCGGATCGGCGCGCTCGCCGTACGCGGCGACGTGACGAACGCCGCCGACCTGGAGCGACTCGTCGAGCGGACGGTGGCGGCCTTCGGCGGCGTCGACGTCGTCGTCTGGAACTCCGGCGGGCCGCCCGCCGGCACCGCCCTCGACGTCACGGACGAGCGGCTCGAGGCGGCGTTCGAGCTGCTGCTCGCGCCGTTCGTCCGCCTCGTCCGGCTGACCCTGCCGCACCTGGAGCGGAGCCCCGCCGGCCGGATCGTCTGCATCACCTCGGTCGCCGCCAAGGAGCCGGTCGGCCACCTCGCGCTCTCCAACACGCTCCGGCCGGGGGTCGTCGGCTACGCGAAGACGCTGTCGCGCGAGCTCGGCCCGAAGGGGATCACCGTCAACTGCGTCGCGCCCGGCCGGATCGAGACGCCCCGCATGACCGAGCTGTACGGCGAGGACGGGCCGCCCGCCGACGAGCTCGCGCAGATCCCCCTCGGCCGGCTCGGGACGCCGCGGGAGTTCGGCGACGTCGTCTGCTTCCTCGCCTCCGCCCGCGCCGCGTACGTCACCGGCACGACCGTGCTCGTCGACGGCGGCATCTCGCGGTCGCTCTCGTGAGGCACCTCACCCCCGGCAGGCTGCTGGCGCTGGGCGTGGCGCTGCTGGCGGCCGTCCTCGCGCTCGTCGTCGTCCCGTCGAGCGAGTACATCTTCCTGCCCGACCGCGCGCACCCGGTGGCCCCGCTCGTCACCGTGCCGGGCGGCCACCCGCCCGCCCGCGGCGCGGTCTACTACGTCGACGTGGTCGTCCGGAAGGCGACCCTGCTCGAGCGCCTCTTCGGCGGGCTCCACGCGGGGGCCGACCTCTACCCCGCCTCCGCCGTCAACCCACCGGGCGTCAACGACCAGCAGCTCCAGCGGATCGACCTCCAGGACATGCAGCGTTCGCAGCAGATCGCCGCCGCGGTCGCGCTGCGCGCCGCCGGGCTGAAGGTGACCGACCGGCCGACGGGCGCGCTCGTCGAGGAGGTCGAGCCCGGGATGCCCGCGGTCGGCAGGCTCCAGCCCGACGACGTGATCACCGCGGTCGACGGCACGCGCGTCACCGGCCCGGACGGCGTCTTCACGGCCATGAAGCCGCATCACGCCGGCGACGTCGTCGCCTTCGCGATCCGACGCGCCGGCCGGGCGATCGTCGAACGCATCAAGACGGTCGCCGAGGGCCACGGCTCCCGGCGCGCGGTCGTCGGCGTGCTGCTCGGCCCCGCGATCGACATCCGGCTGCCGCTCGCCGTCCGCATCGACGCGGGCGGTGTGGGCGGCCCCTCCGCCGGGCTCGCCTTCGCGCTCCAGATCCTCGCCGACCTCGGCCGCGAGGTGCTCCACGGCCACCGGGTCGCCGCCACCGGCGAGATCTTCCCGAACGGCGCCGTCGGCCCCGTCGGCGGGCTCAAGCAGAAGACGATCGGCGCGCGCGAAGCTCATGTGGACGCCTTCCTGGTGCCGGCTGGGGACAACGCCGCCGTCGCCAGGAAGTACGCGGGCGCCCTCCGGATCATCCCTGTGGAGACCTTTCAACAGGCGTTGCACGCGCTGGCGACACTGCCCTGACTCACGCAGGATAGGTGAGGTTTCGGCAGGTTCGAATGTGCCGGAAAATGCACGTTTTCCGTTCAGGCAAGCCTGGTCGGCCCCGCCCGAGCCGTCGTAGCATGCGCGCCGCAGCACCCCAGCCGAACGCCGCCCGGAAGGACCACCATGACCAGGGACAACGCTCCGACCTGCAACGACTGCTACTTCCGCCAGCACGGCCTCTGCGCCATGACGCCGGAGCATCCCTGCCCGACCTTCCGTACGGCGGCGGTCGCCCTGCAGCCGCCGCGCCAGCCGCGGCTCGTCCCGTTGATGACCGTCTCCGCGGCCGCGGTCGCGTAGCCGGCCGGCTCAGGCCGCGAGCGGCAGCGCGACGTCGGCGAGGCGCGCGACGCCCTCTGCGATCTCGCCCGGCGAGACGAAGCTGTAGGCCAGCCGCAGCGTCGAGGCGCCGCCGCCGAAGTCGGCGCCGGGGACGAAGGTGACGCCGGCCGCCTCGGCCCGCGCGAGCAGGTCGCGGGCGTCGACGCCCGCCAGCTCGCCCCAGAGGAAGTAGCCGCCGTGCGGCCGCGTCGTGACGAGCTCCGGCAGGTGGCGCTCGAGGGCGGCGACCATCGCGTCGCGGCGTGCGCACAGGAGGCCGTTGATGCGCTCCAGGTTCGCGTCAAAGAGGCCGCGCGCGAGGAACTCGTGCACCGTCGCCTGCCCGAGCAGGACGGGCGTGATGTACGTCCCCGTCGCCGCCTCCGCGACGCGGTGCGCCAGCGCCTCCGGCAGCACGAACCAGCCGACCCGCAGCCCGGGCGCGATCGTCTTCGAGAACGAGGAGCTGTACGCGACGGCGCCGCCCGACAGCTCGTGGAGCGACGGCAGCGGCTCGCCCTCGAAGCGCACGAGCCCGTACGGGTCGTCCTCCAGGACGAGCAGGCCGTGCGCCTGCGCGAGCTCGACGACCCGCTCCCGGCGCTCGCGCGTCAGCGTCCGCCCGCTCGGGTTCTGGAACGTCGGGTTCAGGTAGAGGAACGCCGGCGGGGGGCCCTGACGGAGCGCCGCCTCGAGCGCGTCGGGATCGAGCCCGTCGTCGTCGCAGTCGAGCCCGACGACGTCGGCGCCCAGCGAGCGCAGCACCTTCAGCGGCCGGTCGTAGGTCGGCGCCTCGACGAGCACGCGCCGGCCGGGAGCCAGCAGCTGCGCCAGGAAGACGAACCCCTGGAGCGAGCCGTTCGTCAGGAAGATGCGGCCGGGGTCGACGCCGTGCCGCTCGGCGAGCAGGCGGCGCAGCGGCTCGTAGCCGGGCGACGGCCCGTACGAGAGGATCGTCCGCCCGTCGCGCTCGAGGGCCGCCCGCGCGCACTCGGCGAGCGCATCGACGGCCAGGCACTCGGGGGCGGGGACGCCGCGGGCGAACGAGATCGTCGGCATTGAGCCGGGGAGGTTAGCCGGTGGGGAGGTCGACCACGAAGCGGGCGCCGACCCGGCCGCGCTCGTAGCGCAGATCGCCGTCGTGCGCGCGGGCGTACGCGCGCGCGATCGCGAGCCCGAGGCCGGTGCCGGCGACCCGGTCACGGGAGACACCGGCGCGCGTGAAGCGGTCGAAGAGCGTGTCCTCCAGCTCGGCGGCGACGCCCGGCCCCTCGTCCTCGACGGCGACGCTGACGGCGCCGTTCCTGCCCGCGGCGGTGACGCGGACGGGCGGGCGCCCGTAGCGGAACGCGTTCGTGATCAGGTTGGTGACGATGCGGTCGAGGATGTAGGGGTCGACGTCGGCCCGCAGGTGCTCCGGGACCTCGACGACCACGTCCTCGGCGTGGCGCCCGGCCGCGACCGTCGCCACCTCCTCGAGCCGGCGGCCGACGTCGACCGGCTGACGCCGCACGACCACCGCGTCGGCGTCGAGCCGCGAGAGGTCGAGGAGCTGCTCGACGAGCGACGCCATGCGCACCGTCTGCTGCTCGAGCGCGAGCCGCAGCTCGGCCTGCTGCTCGGCGCTCAGGCGGTCGTCGAGGTGGTGCAGCGTCTGCACGAAGCCGTGGATGGTGGTCACCGGAGTCCGGAGCTCGTGCGCGGCCAGCGCGACGAAGTTCGCCATCACCTCGTTCGCCCGCTCGAGCGCGAGCCTCGCGTCGTGCTCCTGCTCGAACAGGCGCACGCGGTCGAGCGCGATCCCGCACAGCGCGGCCACCGTCTCGAGCAGGCGCAGCTCCTCGCCCCCGAAGAACGGCGCGTACGGCGACGTCCACGCGAGCAGCGTCGCGCCGGGAGCTTCGACGCGCACGACCTGCACCGACCGCGGCGCGACGGGGTCCTGGCCTGCCGCGAGCCGCTCGACGGTCTCGTCGCGGAGCCCCTCCGAGGCGAGCACGCGGCCCTCGGCGACGATCGCCGCAGCGGACGCGCCGACCATCCCGGCGACGGGCGTCAGGACGCGCTGCGCCACCTCGGCGCGCGTCGTCGCGAGCCGGAGGAGGCTGCGGATCGCCTCCTGCATCTTCTCCTGCTCCGGCCGCCGCCACAGCTCGCGCACGATCGTCGGCGGCACGATCCCGAGCAGGAAGGCGATCCCAGCGAGGAAGCCGATCGCCTGGATCGCGACCGCTCCGGCGGACGCCTGGTGCGTCTCGAACGCGACGCCGATGATCGCGACCGTCAGCGCGGCGGAGGCGTAGCTCAGCATCCGCATCCGCTTGGCAGCGACCGACGGCTGGCCGCGCCCCGCGCGCCAGAGGCGGACGGCGACGACGGTGGAGAGCGTGGCCCAGTGGACGAGGAACGCGATCAGGTAGGCGACGAACCACGCCGGCCGGGGCTGTCCCGCGCCGGGCAGCGACGGCAGCGCGAACGTCCAGATCGTCAGCGCGAGCGTGAGGCCCGCGACGATCCGCTGGAGGCGCCGCGACGGCGGCGAAAACTGTGTCGCGAAGCGGTAGAGCAGGTACGGGAAGAGGACGAGCAGCTCGATGTCGAGCCGCTGGGCGGCGACCGGGCCGAAGCCGTGCGGGTGGGCGGGCACGAGGCGCCCGACCGAGGTGAGCAGGCCCAGCGCGAGGAATGCGAGCGCGAGCCAGCCGGCCGCGCGGTCGCGCCTGCTGCGCCAGTGCACGACCGACACCGCGGCGAGCGCCACGTAGACGACCGAGTTGACGATCCCGATGGCGGTGACGAGCTCGTGCACGCAGGTGCCCCCGACTGGACGGCGCTAGATGCTACGCGGCCGCTCAGCCCGGCGCGAGCGGATCGCGGTCGTCGAGGCGCTCCCAGACGCGGCGCGCCTTCCCCGCCTCCTGCCGCGGCAGCGTCCCCGGCTGGAGCACGTAGACGTCGGTGCGGACGCGCAGACGCTGCTCGAGCCTGGAGCGCAGCTCGCGCTCGAGCTCCTCCGGCGTCCCGGCGGCGGCGAGCTCGCAGCGCACCTCGAGGTTCGTCAGCGCCGTGCGGCGGTCGAGCACGATCGCGTACTGCCCGCCGAGCGCCGGATGCTCCAGCACGACCTCCTCGACCTCGCTCGGGAAGACGTTGACGCCGCGCACGATCAGCATGTCGTCGACGCGGCCGGAGAGGCGCGCGATGCGGCGGTGCGTGCGGCCGCACGTGCACGGCCCGTCGACGAAACGCGTCACGTCGCCGGTGCGGTACCGCAGCACCGGCAGCGCCTCCTTCGTCAGCGTCGTCAGCACGAGCTCGCCGAGCCCGTCCGTGGGCGCGCCGGTGTCGCTGTCGACGATCTCCGGCAGGAAGTGGTCGTCGAACACGTGCAGCGCGCCCTTGCCCTCGCGGCACTCCGCGGCGACGCCGGGCCCGATCACCTCCGAGAGGCCGTAGATGTCGCACGCGTCGATCCCCCACGCCGCCTCCAGCTTCTCGCGCATCGCCTCCGACCACGGCTCGGCGCCGAACAGGCCGTAGCGGAGCCGGATGTCGCGGCCCTCGGCCCGCTCGGCGAGCAGCAGCGCGAAGCTCGGGGTGCAGGCCAGGCCGGCGGCGCCGAGGTCCTCGAGCAGCTGGAGCTGGAGCGACGTGTTCCCGCCCGACGCCGGCACGACGGTCGCCCCGAGCCGCTCGCCGCCGTAGTGGAGGCCGAGCCCGCCGGTGAACAGGCCGTACCCGTAGGCGACGTGCAGCACGTCGTCGGGCGTGCCGCCCGCGGCGGCGATCGCGCGCGCGTTCACATCCGCGAAGACGTCGACGTCCGCCCGCGTGTACGCGACGATCGTCGGCTTCCCGCGCGTGCCGGACGACGCGTGCACCCGGACGGTCCGCTCGAGCGGCACGCGCAGCCGCCCGAACGGGTAGGCGTCTCGGAGCTGCGACTTCGTCGTGAAGGGCAGCTCGGCGAGCGGCGTCCCGGGGTCGTGGCCGAGCCGCGAGAGGAGCGCCGCGAGGCGCTCCCGCTGGAGCGCCTCGCGCTGCTCGACCGGCTGCGCCTCGAGCTCCGGCTGGAAGAGCATCGCGGGGAGCTTATGTCCGTCTTAGGCGCTGCAGAGACAATGCGCGCATGCTCCCGCGCATCCTCGTCGTCGACGACGACCCTGCCGTCCGCTCCGCCGTGTCGCGCGCGCTGCGCATCGACTACGACGTCGACGAGGCCGCCGACGGCGCCGAGGCACTGGCGCAGCACGCGTCGAGCCCCGCGGACGCGATCGTGCTCGACCTGCTCATGCCGGAGATCGGGGGCCTCGACGTCTGCCGCTCGCTGCGCCGGCGCGGCGACCAGGTGCCGGTCCTGGTCGTCACCGCCCGCGACGCCGTCGAGGATCGCGTCGAGGGCCTCGACGCGGGCGCCGACGACTACCTCGTCAAGCCGTTCGCGGTCGAGGAGCTGCGTGCCCGCGTGCGCGCGCTCCTGCGCCGCACGGGCGCGGGCGACGGCGCGCTCCGCTTCGCCGACCTCGAGCTCGACCCGTCCACGCGAGAGGCGTCGCGCGGCGGCCGCAGGCTCCAGCTGACGCGCACCGAGTTCAACCTGCTCGAGCTGTTCATCCGCAACCCGCGCCAGGTGCTGACCCGCTCGCAGATCTACGAGCGTGTCTGGGGCTACGACTTCGGCGCCAGCTCGAACGCCCTGTGGGTGTACGTCGGCTACCTGCGACGCAAGCTCGAGGACGCAGGCGAGCCGCGCCTCCTGCACACGGTGCGCGGCGTCGGCTACGCACTGCGCGAGGAGCCGTGAGCTTCCGCCAGCGGGTGACGGTGCTGGTCGCGGCGGCGATCGCCGTCACCGTGGCGGCGACGTCGTTCGCGGTCTGGATGGTGTCGAAGCACGAGCTCCTGCAGCAGGTCGACCAGAGCCTCGCGCAGCCGGGTGGGCGCTTCGCGCCGCTCACCGTGCTCGTCGCGCCGAACGGGAGCGCCGCGGGGCCGCTCGCAGGCGCCGTGCCGGTCACGTCCCAGGTGCTGGCCGTCGCCCGCGGCGAGGCGGAGCCGTACTTCGCGACGATCAGCGTCGCCGGGATCCCGGTGCGGGAGTTCGTGTCCCTCGACCGGGACGCGGGCGTCGCCCGGATCACGCTCGCCAACCTCCAGCCGACGAACCGGGCGGTGCACCGGATCGGCGTGATCACGCTCCTGATCGGCCTGATCGGGATCGGGGCGGCCGCGGCGGTCGCAGCGTTCGTCGCGGGCGCGGTGCTACGACCCGTGCGGCGGCTGACCGCGGCGGCCGAGAGCGTCGCCGCGACCGGCGACCTGAGCGCGCGCGTCGAGGCGACCACGGGCGACGAGCTCGGCCGGCTCGCCGTGCGGTTCAACGCGATGCTGGCGGCGCTCGAGGAGTCGGTGGGGCGGCAGCGGCGGCTCGTCGCCGACGCGTCGCACGAGCTGCGCACGCCGCTGACGGCGGCGCGCACGAACGTCGACCTGCTCCGCGAGGGGAAGCTCCCCGCCGACGAGGCGCGGCGTGCGCTCGACGAGGCGGCCGTCGAGCTCGACTCGCTGACAAGCCTCGTCGCCGACCTGGTCGAGCTCTCCCGCGGAGAGGAGCGGAAGCTCCGGGTCGCGCCGGTGCAGCTCGACGACCTCGTCGCGTCGGCGGTCGAGCGGGCACGGTCGCGCTTCCCGCACGCGACCTTCGTCACGTCGCTCTCGCCGACGCTCGTCGAGGTCGACGCCGAGCTGGTCGAGCGCGCGATCCTCAACCTGCTCGACAACGCGGTCAAGTACAGCCCCGCCGGCGCGGCGATCGAGGTGGCGGTGCGCGGCGGCGAGGTGACGGTGGCCGATCACGGGCCGGGGATCGCCGAGGAGGACCTGCCGCGCGTCTTCGACCGCTTCTACCGCGCCGCCGCGGCTCGCTCGAAGCCGGGCTCCGGGCTCGGCCTGGCGATCGTCCGCGAGGCGGCGGCCGCGCACGGCGGGCGGGCGACGGCCGAGAGCTCTCCGGCCGGCGCCCGCTTCCGCCTCGTGCTGCCTACGGCCTGAACGGGCCGCCCATCATCATCGGGCCCAGGCCCTCCGGGTGGGTGGCGTTCACGAACGCGTCCAGGGAGCTCCTGAACTGCGCGACGAGCGCGTCCTCGAGGCCGCCGACGGCCTTGCCCTGCGCGGCGGCGACCTGCGCGAGCGACTGGCCGCCCTCGAGCTGGGACTGCAGCTGGGCGTCGGTCAGGCCGAGGTACTGCGCGGCGGCGTGCATCAGCCCGGCGCGGTCGCCGCCGCGGCCCGGCAGGCCGGCCGCGTTCACCATCGTCGTGATGCGCGCAGCGGCGTCGGCGAGGATCGTCGACTCCTGCGCGCCGGTGAGCCGCCCCGCGGCCACCGCCTGGTCGAGGTGCGTCTTCAGGTCGGCGACCAGCGCGGCGACGAGCCCGCTCACGGACTTGCCCTGCGCGGTCGCCACGTCGGCGAGGGACTTGCCCGCCGCGAGCTGTGTCCGCAGCTCGTCGACCGTCAGGCCGAGGTAGGCCGCGGCCGCGTCGATCCCGCCGGGATGGCCGACGTCGTGCGACGCGGCCGCCGCCGTCGCCGCTCGCGACGAGCCGCTGTGGCCGCCCGAGGCGAGTGCGCTGCCCCCGCCGACGGCGAGCGCCGTCGCGACCACCGCCGCCGCCACCTTCTGCTTGTCGTTCATGTGCCTCCTTTCGTCGTCCTCTAGCACGACCAAGGAGACAGCGGCCCCCGAAGAGCGCCCGGAGCCGGGGCGAAGAGTTCCCTAAGAGCCGCCAAACGGTGTCTGACACCAAAAGGTGTCAGACACTTTGCTGACACGTCACGCACGCGCAGGCACCCTTGCCCCATGGGCCGCGAGCCTCGTGTCTACCACCGGGAGAGCGTCTACCACCTCACCGCGCACGGCGTCGACGACCGGCCGATCTTCCGCGACGACGTCGACCGCCAGAGCTTCGCGATCCGCCTCGTCCGAGTCGCCCGGCGCGAGCGCTGGGAGCTCTCGGCCGTCTGCCTGCTCGACACGCACTACCACCTCGTCCTCCGCCCGACGGAAGGTCGCATCGGCGACGGAATGCGCGTGCTCAACGGCGCGCACTCGCGGACGTTCAACGCGCGCCACGGGCGCCGTGGCGCGCTCTTCGAGTCGCGCTACCGCGACCGCGAGATCCGGGACGAGCGCCACCTGGCGGAAGCGATCCAGTACGTCGAGTGGAACGCCGTGATCGCCGGGATCGTCGCCGACCCTCGCGACTGGCCGTGGAGCACCTACGCCGACGCGCCGCTGCGGGGACTGCTCAAAGGGTGTCTGACACCTTGAAGGTGTCAGACACCGGAAGCGGCCGCGACGACGAGCTCGGCGACTTCGGTCGGCGTCGTGCCGACCCGGATCCCGACCGCCTCGAGCGCGTCCTTCTTCGCCTGCGCCGTGCCGGACGAGCCCGAGATGATCGCGCCCGCGTGCCCCATCGTCTTCCCGGGCGGCGCCGAGAAGCCCGCGATGTACGCGAAGACCGGCGTCGACATGTGCTCCGACACCCAGCGCGCCGCCTTCTCCTCCTCGTCGCCGCCGATCTCCCCAACCAGCACGACGAACTCCGTCTCCGGGTCCGCCTCGAACTTCTCCAGCACGTCGATGAAGCTCGAGCCGACGACGGGGTCGCCGCCGATGCCGACGATCGTCGAGTTGCCGAGGCCGCGCTGCGCCACCTCGTGACCGATCTGGTAGGTCAGCGTGCCGGAGCGGGAGACGAGGCCGATGTTCCCCGCCCGGAAGACGTGCGCCGGGATGATCCCGACGTTCGCCTTCCCGGGCGAGAGCACGCCCGGGCAGTTCGGCCCGATCAGCGTGACGCCCTTCGGCCGGATGTACGTGTAGACGCGTAGCATCTCGTGCGCCGGAATGTGCTCCGTCGTGCAGATGACCGTGTCGATGCCCGCGTCGACGGCCTCGTAGATCGCGTCGGGCGCGAAGCGCGCGGGCACGAAGATCAACGACGTGTTCGCGCCGGTCTCGGCGACGGCGTCGGCGACGGTGTCGAAAACGGGGATGCCGTCGACGTCCTGGCCCCCCTTCCCCGGTGTGACACCCGCGACCACGTTCGTCCCGTACTCGCGGTTGCGGAGACCGTGGAAGCTGCCCTCGCGACCGGTCAGGCCCGAGACGACGAGCCGTGTGTCGTTGTCGACGATGATCGCCATCAGGTCTGCGACTTCCTCGCTGCGATCAGGATCTTCGTGTCGCGCCAGGTGGAGCCGTCGTCGCTCGACCACGGCGCGAGCAGCTCGCGCACGCGCTCGGCGTCCTCGCCCGCGCAGTCGGTGCGCGCCAGCCAGTCGTCGAGGTCGTGCGTCTTGCGGAAGAACTCGACCCGCTCGACCTCGAGCCCCGCGCTCTGGAGCACGTCGCGCCATTCGTCCTCGTCGTAGCTGCGCACGTGCGTCGGGTCGCGCAGCCGCTCGGCCTCCTCGATCTCCTCGGCCGTGTAGAGGGTGTCCTCGACGACGACGAGCCGGTTCGCGACCCGCGCCATCTCTCCGACCGCGGTGCCGATGTCCTGGAAGTGGTGCGCGGCGATCTGGGTGACGACGACGTCGAACGAGCCGTCCGCGAACGGCAGGTCCTCGGCCGCGCAGACGACGTCGGGCTGCATACCCGGGGACGCGTCGCAGGTGACGACCTCGGCGCCCTGGTCGCGCAGCCGGCGGGCGACGTGGCCGCCACCCGTCGCGACGTCGAGCACCTTCACGCCCTCGCGCGGGTCGCACATCTCGACCACGATGTCCAGGTCGGCGTCGCCGGCGTGCGTCGGCGACGTCCGATACCGCTCCGCCCGATCCCCCCACGGATCGCTCACGCCCCTGGCCCCCTTTCGCTCCCTCCCGGCGGAGCCGGGCTCCGCGAAAGGGTGGCGCCGCTGTCGGCACCCGGCCTTCCGGGCCCGTGCAGAGCACTGTGCCCTCCGGCCGTGCACCGCCAGCGACGCCCCAGGAACGTGAGGAAGCTCATGCCGCGAGCTCCACCGCCCGGCGCGCCGCGTCGAGCATCGTCGGTTCCACGTGCAGGTTCGCCGGCGCGGCGTCCGCGAGGATCTGCCGGCCCTCCTCCGCGTTCGTGCCGTCGAGGCGCACGACGATCGGCACGGAGATGTCCGCCCGCTCGAGCGCCGCGAGGATGCCGCGCGCGACCTCGTCGCAGCGCGTGATCCCGCCGAAGATGTTGAAGAGGATCGAGCGGACCTGCGGGTCGCGCGCGATCACCTCGAGCGCCTTGACGACGCCCTCCGCGTCGCCGCCGCCGCCGAGGTCGCAGAAGTTCGCCGGCCTGCCACCCGCGACGACGACGACGTCGACCGTCGACATCGAGAGCCCGGCCCCGTTGCCGAGGATGCCGACCGAGCCGTCGAGCTTCACGTAGGTGACGCCCTGCTCGCGCGCGAAGCTCTCGAGCGGGTCGGCGGCGCTCGTGTCGCGGAGCTCCGCGATGTCGGAGTGCCGGTACAGCGCGCTGTCGTCGACGGTGAACTTGGAGTCGAGCGCGCGCACCTCGCCCTCGGGCGTCACGATCAGCGGGTTGATCTCGCAGAGCATCGCGTCGCACTCGACGAAGCACCGGTAGAGCTGCTCGACGATCGCCGCGATCTGCTTCTGCTCGGACGGGTCCTCGACGCCGCCGCCGTAGACGAGGCGTCGCGCGACCCACGGCTGGAAGCCCTCGAGCGCGTCCACGTGCAGCCGCACGAGGGCGTCGGGGTTGGTGGTCGCGACCTCCTCGATCTCGACGCCCCCCTGCGTCGTGAACATGAAGAGCGGCTTCTTGGCGCCGCGGTCGAACGTGACCGAGAGGTAGTACTCGCGCGCGATCTCGGACGCCTTCTCGATCCAGACCTTCTCGACGACGTGGCCGCGGATGTCGAGGCCGAGGATGTCGGCCGCCTTCCGCTCGGCGTCGTCGGCGTCCTCGGCGAGCTTCACGCCGCCCGCCTTCCCGCGCCCGCCGGTCAGCACCTGCGCCTTGACGACGACGGGGCCGCCGAGCTCCTCCGCCGCGCGCCGCGCCTCCGCGGGCGTCGTCGCGAGCCGGCCCTCGCTGACGGGAATGCCGAACCGCGCGAAGAGCTGCTTGCCCTGGTACTCGTACAGGTCCATCGGCCGCGCGGGACTCTAGCGACGCCGCTAGGCTCGCCGTCGGTGGATGCGATCGTCGTCGACGACCTGCGCAAGCGCTACGGCGAGGTCCAGGCGCTCGACGGCGTCTCGTTCGGCGTGCGCGAGGGCGAGGTCTTCGCCCTGCTCGGCCCGAACGGCGCCGGGAAGTCGACGACCGTGCGCGTGCTGGTGACGCTGACGACCCCCGACTCGGGCAGCGCGTCGGTCGCAGGGCACGACGTCCACCGCGATCCCGAGGCGGTGCGCCGCACGATCGGCTACGTCGCGCAGGAGGCGGGCGTCGACCGCTACTCGACGGGCCGCGAGACGCTGACGCTCCAGGGGCGCGTGCAGGGCATGGGCGGGCGCGCCCTCAAGGCGCGCGTCGACGAGCTGCTCGAGCTCGTCGGCATCGCCGACGCCGCCGACCGCGTCGTCGCCGGCTACAGCGGCGGCATGCGCCGCCGTCTCGACATCGCGCTCGGGCTCGTCCACCGGCCGCGCGTGCTCTTCCTCGACGAGCCGACGACGGGCCTCGACCCGGAGGCCCGCGTCGCGATGTGGCACGAGGTGGAGCGCCTCGCGCACCTCGAGTCGCTGACGATCCTGCTGACGACGCACTACCTCGAGGAGGCCGACCAGCTCGCCGACCGGCTCGCGATCGTCTCCCGCGGCCGGATCGTGGCGGCGGGGACGCCGGCCGAGCTGAAGGCGAAGCTGCGCGGCGACGCCGTGCACGTCGAGCTCGAGAACGGCGCCGTCGAGCAGGCGCAGAGCGTGCTCGCGTCGGTCGGGGCCACGCCCGAGACGGTGATCGACGGCCGGATCGTCGTCGCGCGCGTCGAGGACGGCGGCCGCGCCCTGCCCCGCGTGCTGACGGCGCTCGACGCGGCGGGGATCGGCGTCGCCACCGTGTCGGTCTCGAGGCCGTCGCTCGACGACGTGTACCTCCACCACACCGGGCGCGACTTCGCGCGCGACGACCGGGGCGAGCATTGACGACCGCGCGTCACACCTGGTTCATGGTCGTCCGCCAGACGCGCAACCTGATGCGTGAGCCGATCTGGATCGTGCTGATGATCGTGCAGCCGATGGTGTGGCTGATCCTGTACGGGCAGCTGTTCAAGAACCTGACGCGCCTCGGCGGCTTCGGCACCGGCTCGTACGTGACGTTCCTCGCGCCCGCGATCGTCGTCATGAACGCGTTCTTCGGCGCGACGTGGAGCGGCATGTCGATGATCACCGACCTCGACCGGAAGTTCGTCGAGCGCTTCCTCGCGACGCCGGCGTCCCGCTTCGCGCTCGTCGGCTCGCAGATCGTCCGCTCGGCGCTGACGGCCGGCATCCAGGCGCTGATCATCCTGCTCGTCGCGCTCGCGCTCGGCGTGCACATCCACACTGGCGCGCTCGGCTGGCTCGTCGTGATCCTCGCCGGCATGCTGGTCAACGCGGGCTTCGCCGGCATCTCGCAGGCGATCGCGCTGCTGACGCGGCGGGAGGCGACGATGATCGCGGTGGCGAACTTCATCGGCCTGCCGCTGCTGTTCCTCTCGACGACGCTGATCGCCAAGCAGCAGATGCCGCACTGGATGAGCGTGGTCGCGCGCTTCAACCCCGTGAACTGGGGCGTGAACTCGGCGCGCGCCGTCGTGCTGCCGAACACGCAGTGGGGGCCGGTCTTCGCCGACCTCGGCTACCTCCTCGCGCTCTCCGCCGTCACCGCCGCGGTCGCGACCTGGACCTTCCGCGCCTACAAGCGCAGCCTCTAGCTCTCGATCACGCAGATCGGCTGGCCGGAGGTCACCGCCTGGCCCGGCTCGACCGTCAGCTCCGTCACGGTCCCCGAGCGGTGGGAGGCGACCTCGTTCTCCATCTTCATCGCCTCGACGATGCAGATCACTGCCCCCGCCTCGACGGTGTCGCCCTCGGCGACCTTGACGGCGAGCACGGTGCCCTGCATCGGGCTGACGACCGCGTCGGAGGCCGCGCCGCCGCCCGAGCCCGCCCCGCGCTCGCGGCGGCGTCGGGCGAGCTCGCGGTAGCCGGGCTC
Source organism: uncultured Gaiellales bacterium (assembly GCA_964496175.1). Lineage (GTDB taxonomy): Bacteria > Actinomycetota > Thermoleophilia > Gaiellales > Gaiellaceae > PALSA-600. The sequence goes on from CAZBYA010000009.1 coordinate 33,822, forward strand.
CGGCACGAGCACCTTCACCTGCACGCGGCGGCCGTCGACCTCGGCGACCGCCGTCCGCTCCACCGAGCGGGCGGCCGGGGCCGCCTGGACGGGGGCGACCACCGGCTCGGCGCCGAGCTCCTCGGCGCGCGCCGCCAGCTCCGCCGACTCGACGACGCCCGCGCACGTCGTGCCGGCACGGAAGCACGGATGGTCGAGCAGCGCCTTGTGGAAGCCGATCAGCGTCTTCACGCCCTCGATCTGGAACTCGCCGAGCGCGCGCAGCATGCGGCCGATGGCGTCCTCGCGGTCGGCGCCGCGGACGATCAGCTTCGCGATCATCGGGTCGTAGAGCGGCGAGACCTCGGAGCCGGCGGCGACGCCGGAGTCGACCCGCACGCCGGGGCCCGACGGCTCGCGGTAGACGGTGATCGTCCCCGGCGAGGGCAGGAAGCCGTTCGACGGGTCCTCCGCGTTGATGCGGCACTCGATCGCGTGCCCCTGGAGCCGGATCTCGTCCTGTGTGAACTGGAGCCGCTCGCCCGCGGCGATCTGGAGCTGCGCGCGCACGATGTCGACGCCCGCGACCACCTCGGTGATCGTGTGCTCCACCTGGATGCGCGTGTTCATCTCCATGAAGTAGTACGAGCCGTCCGGCGCGAGCAGGCCCTCGATCGTCCCGGCCGAGCGGTAGCCGGCGGCGCGCGCGGCGTCGACCGCGATCTTCCCGATGCGCGTGCGCAGCTCGTGGGAGACCGCGGGCGACGGCGTCTCCTCGACGAGCTTCTGGTGGCGGCGCTGCATCGTGCAGTCCCGCTCGCCCAGGTGGATGACGTTGCCGTGGGCGTCCGCCAGCACCTGCACCTCGACGTGGCGAGGGTCCTCGAGGTAGCGCTCGACGTACACCGACGGGTCGGCGAAGTACGACCGACCCTGGCGCTGCGCCGACTCGAAGGCGCGCGCGGCCTCGTCGCCCGACCACACGATCTCCATCCCCTTGCCGCCGCCGCCGGCGGCGGCCTTGATCAGCAGCGGGTACCCGATCTCCTCGCCGAGCGCGGCCACCTCCTCCGCCGACCCGACGGGCTCGGTCGTGCCGGGGATGATCGGCACGCCCGCCGCCTGCATCGCCTGCCGCGCCCGCGTCTTCGAGCCCATCAGTTCGATCGACGACGGCGGCGGGCCGATCCAGACGAGCCCGGCCTCCTCGACCGCGCGGGCGAAGCCCGCGTTCTCGGCGAGGAAGCCGTACCCGGGGTGCACGGCCTCCGCCCCGGACCGCCGCGCCGCCTCGATCAGCTTCTCGACGACGAGGTAGCTCTCGGCGGAGGTGGCGCCGCCCAGCGCGAGCGCCTCGTCGGCGTAGCGCGGGTGCTGCGCCGTCCGGTCGACGTCGGAGTACACGGCCACCGAGCGGATCCCGAGGTCGCGCAGCGTGCGGAAGATGCGGACCGCGATCTCCCCCCGGTTCGCGACGAGAACCTTCTCGAACATGCCCGTATTCTCTCTGTCGATGAGCGTCGCGGACCAGCTAACCGTCCTGCGCGCGGCCTCGGTCCCGGTCGTGGTGGCGCTCTTCGCGATCCGCTTCCCCGGTCACGACTACTGGGGCACCGGCGTGTTCTGCGTCGCGATGGCGACGGACTGGTTCGACGGGCGGATCGCCCGGCGGAGCGGCCGGACGTCTCCGGTGGGCTCGCTGCTCGATCCCGTGGCCGACAAGCTGCTCGTGCTCTCGACGCTGATCGTGCTCCTCGACCAGCACGTGTTCCCCGCCTGGATGGTGGCCGCGATCGTCGCGCGCGAGCTGCTGATCTCGGGGCTGCGGCAGGCGGCGGTCGAGCGCGGGGTCGTGATCGCCGCGCGCGACCTGGCGAAGGTGAAGACGTGGGCCCAGGCGGTCGCGGCCGGGCTCGGCGGGCTCGCCGGCGCGGGCGCCGTGCGGGAGTCCGTCTCCTGGTGGACGCTCCTGGTCGCGCTCGCGCTCACCTGGATCTCCGGGCTCGACTACGCCCGGTCGGCGCCGCGCGTCCTCCGCGGTCGCGCCGTCTAGCGGACGGGCTCGCCCGCCCGCCGCTCGCACCAGGCGTCGAACGCCGCCCATGCGCCCAGGTACTCCCCGAGCTTGCGCAGGCCGTCCTCGACCTCGGCGCGGACCGCGAACGTGCAGTGCACGCAGTAGGGCCGGTCCGCCGGCGCCTCGTGTTCGCCACACCGAATACACATCACGGTGGTGCAACGGGCGGCCCCCGCGCCCGGTTACGTCTCGAGCGACTCCGCCTGCCCCGCCTGCCACCACGGGCTCGCCCGAGGGTCGTCGGGGGCCGGCAGCAGCTCCTCGAGCGCCGCCACGACGGGCTCCGGCTGCTCGGGGTCGACCTCGACGGCCACGGCCGAACCGTACCGGTCACTCGAACGAGTGATTCGGGGTAGCGAGGCCCCGTTCACCCGTCCGGGTGATGCCCCTACGCCCGACCGTGAACCAGAATTCCTCCAATGCGGCACAACGCACGGAGGACCCACATGCTCCAGTGGCACAAGGTCTCGGCCATCACGGTCGTCGCCCTGCTCGTCGCCCTCGCGGCGCTGCTCGGCAACTTCAGCTGGCTCTTCACCAACTTCAGCTGGTAACCGCCCCTCCGTGACACGCGGTAGGGCGCTCCCATCCGCGAGGCTGCTCGCGGTCGTCGCGCCCGTCTCCCTGGTCGGCGTCGCCGCATACGTGGCGGCGACGTTCAGCTTCCTGCGCGACCCCGGCTCGACGACGGCGATCGTGGGCATCGCCGTGTTCCTCGTCGCCTCGGCGCTGACGGAGCGGTTCCCGGTGCCCGTCGAGGGCGCCGACGCGAAGGGCGTCTCGCTCGGCTTCGTCTTCGCCGTCGCGGCCCTGGTCCTGTTCGGGTGGGCGCCGGCGACGTTCGTCTACGCCACCGCCCCGACGATCGTCGCCGTGCTCGAGCGGAAGCCGGCGATCCGCACCGTGTTCAACGCGGGCGTCTTCAGCCTCGTCGGCACGCTCGCCGGCTGGATCCTGACGCACATGCACGGCGTCGACCCGGCGGGGATCGCGACGCGCACCGCCGTCACCGCGGCGGCGGTCTACGCCGCGAACATGCTGCTCGTCACGGCCGCGATCGCAGCGTCCGGCTCCGAGACCGGCTACCTCGCGCTGATCCGCTCGAACGTGCGCTGGACGGTCGTCCCCTTCGCGCTGATGGCCTCGACCGCCCTGATGCTCGTCGTGCTGTGGCAGCGCACGCCCTACCTCTTCGCGGCGCTCGTCGGGCCGCTCGTGGCGATCTCGCTCTACCAGCGCTCGACCCACCGCGCGCTCGACGCGATCCGCCTGGCCCTCACCGACCCGCTGACCGGGCTCGGCAACCACCGGCACTTCCACGAGCGGCTCCAGCGCGAGCTCGCGATCGCGGAGGAGACCCACGGGCTGCTCTCGCTCTGCTTCATCGACATCGACGACTTCAAGCGGATCAACGACCAGTACGGGCACCCCGCGGGCGACCGAGTGCTCGCCCAGGTCGCGGGCCGGCTGCGCCAGGGAGGCGAGGGCTTCCGGCTCGGCGGCGACGAGTTCGCGGTGCTGCTCACCGCGACGGACGAGCTGCGCGCCGTCGCGACCGCCGAGTCGATCGTGGCGCGCATCGCCGAGCTCGACCTCGGGCCCACCGGCCCGGTCACGGTCAGCGCCGGCGTCGCCAGCTTCCCGCAGCACGGCCGCGAGCGCGACTCGCTGATCCGGCTCGCCGACGGCGCGCTCTACTGGGCGAAGGAGCACGGCAAGAACCAGGTCCGCCTCGCACGCCCGGACGTCACCGAGCTCTCGGAGTTCCGCAAGGTGGCCGGCGGCGGCGACCGCGCCGCACGCTTCCGCGCCGCGGCCTCGCTCGCGCGCGCGGTCGACTCGCGCGACGCGTACACCGGCAGCCACTCGGAGCGGGTCGCCGCGCTCGTCGAGGGCATCGCGCAGCAGCTCGCGCTGCCGCAGGACGAGGTCGAGCTGCTGCGGCTCGCGGGGCGCCTGCACGACCTCGGCAAGCTCGCGATCCCCGAGGAGATCCTGCGCAAGCCGACCACGCTGACCGACGGCGAGCGGCTCGTGCTCGAGCGCCACCCGCAGATCGGCTACCGGATGCTCGAGAGCCTCGGCGTCGAGCCGATCGCCGAGTGGGTACTCCACCACCACGAGCGCTGGGACGGCACGGGGTACCCCGACCGGCTGGCCGGCGAGGCGATCCCGCTCGGCGCGCGGATCATCCACGTCGCCGACGCCTACGACGCGATGACGTCGAGCCGGCTCTACAGCCCCGGCGTCGCGCCGGCGGTGGCGCTGCGCGAGCTCGAGCGCTGCTCCGGGCGGCAGTTCGACCCCGACGTCGTGCACGCCTTCGCGCTGTCGCTGGACGGCCGCGCCGCCGTCGCCGCCGTCTGAACCCGTTTGCCGGCTCCGCCGGGCGGGAGCCGCGCGCGCCCGGTGGCGTCAGAGCGCGCCCGGTGGCGTCAGAGCGGGATGTTGCCGTGCTTGCGGGGGGGCCGGCGCTCGCGCTTCGTGATCGCGGTGCGCAGCGCGTCGATCAGCACCGGCCGCGTGCGGCGCGGCTCGATCACCTCGTCGACGTAGCCGCGCTCGGCGGCGGTGTACGGGTTCGCGAACCGCTCGCGGTAGTCGTCGATCAGCTCCTCGCGCCGCTCGGCCGGGTCGTCGGCCTCCTCGAGCTCGTGCCGGAAGATGATGTTGACGGCGCCCTCGGGCCCCATCACCGCCACCTCCGCCGTCGGCCACGCGAAGTTGAAGTCGGCGCGGACGTGCTTCGAGCTCATGACGTCGTAGGCGCCGCCGTACGCCTTGCGCGTGATCACGGTCAGCTTCGGCACGGTCGCCTCGCAGTACGCGTACAGGAGCTTCGCGCCGTGGCGGATGATGCCGCCCCACTCCTGCGCCGTCCCCGGCAGGAAGCCCGGGACGTCGACGAAGGTGACGAGCGGCACGTTGAACGCGTCGCACGTCCGCACGAAGCGCGCCGCCTTCTCCGACGAGCTGATGTCGAGCACGCCGGCGAGCGACTTCGGCTGGTTCCCCACCACGCCGACGCTGTAGCCGCCGAGGCGCGCGAAGCCGCAGACGATGTTCTCGGCGAAGAGCGGCTGGATCTCCAGGAACTCGCCGTCGTCGACGACGGCGGCGATCACCTTCTTGATGTCGTACGGCTTCGTCGGCTCGTCGGGGATCAGCTCGTCGAGCTCCGGCGCCTCGCGCTCGGCGGGATCGGTCGGCGGGTCGTACGGCGTCGGCTCCGCGTTGTTCTGCGGCAGGAAGCTGAGCAGGTACCGCGCGTCCTCGAGCGCCGACTCCTCGTCCGGCGCCGTCAGGTGCGCCACCCCCGACTTCGACGCGTGCGTGAGCGCGCCGCCGAGCTCCTCGAAGGTCACCTCCTCGCCGGTCACCGTCTTCACGACGTCGGGGCCGGTGATGAACATGTAGCTCGTCCCCTCGACCATCAGGATGAAGTCCGTCATCGCGGGCGAGTAGACGGCGCCGCCGGCGCACGGCCCCATCACGAGCGAGATCTGCGGGATCACGCCGGAGCACTGGACGTTGCGCCAGAAGATCTCTGCGTAGCCGGCGAGCGAGACGACCCCCTCCTGGATGCGCGCGCCGCCCGAGTCGTTGATGCCGATCACCGGGCAGCCGTACTTCGCCGCCAGGTCCATCACCTTGCAGATCTTCTCGGCGAAGACCTCGCTCAGCGAGCCGCCGAAGACGGTGAAGTCCTGGCTGAACACGAAGACGCGGCGGCCGAAGATCGTCCCGTAGCCGGTGACGACCGCGTCGCCCCAGGGCCGCCGCTCGAGCATCCCGAAGTTCGGCTCGCGGTGCCGGACGTAGCGGTCGAGCTCGACGAACGAGCCGGGGTCGCAGAGGCGCTCGGCCCGCTCGCGCGCGAGCAGCTTGCCCTGCGCCCGCTGGCGCTCCACCGACCGGTCCGAGCCGGCGTGCCGCGCCTCCTCGCGGAGCTCCTCGAGCCACTCGAGCTTGTCGCGCGTCGTCGAGTGCGAGCGCTTCTCCGTCCTCGCCATCCGGCGGAGCCTATCGAGCCGCTTGCGCGGGGACCCGCACCGGCGTGCGGCGCCTGAGCGGGACGACGAGCACGGGACGGTCGGCCTTCGCGAGGACGTGCTCGACGACGGGGCCGGGCGGCGCGTCGCCGCCGAGGACGATCAACTGCGCGTCCTCCGCGACGGCGAACGCGCAGATCTCCTGCGCGACGTCGCCCGCGCGGACGGCCGTGCTCACCTCGACGCCCTCGCCCGCGCGGTCGGCCGCGGCCGCGGCGACCGCCTCCGCCCGCGTGCGCGCCGTCTCCTCCGCGGCATAGAGCTCGTGCTGGCGGGCGAACGCGCCCCAGCCGGGGGCGACCCGCCAGACGACGAGCACGGCGAGCGGCGCCTGCCGCTCGCGTGCGAGCGCCGCGGCGACGTCGGTCGCGCGGCGCCCCGCCGGCGACCCATCGGTGGCGACCACGATCGGACGCATCTGGCTCACCTCCTGGAGTGCCTCCAGCATCCGCCCGGCGGCGCGGCGCGGCATCGGCAATTCCGCGCAGTAGGCTCACCGCGTGGAGCCGCTCGACCGCTCGACCGCCTGGCCGTACGACGAGCGCGGCGAGCCGCGCGCGTTCACGTACCAGCGGTTCGCGCACCCGACGGGGGCCGCCGCCGAGCGCGCCCTCGGCGCGCTCGAGGACGGCGACGCGCTGCTCTTCGGCTCGGGCACCGCCGCCGTGACGGCGTGCGCGGTGGCGTTCTGCCGGCCCGGCACGACGGTCGCGCTCGCCGAGGGCGCCTACTACGGCACCGGGGTGACGCTGCGCGAGCTCGAGCCCTGGGGGCTTCGGGTCCTCGAGTACGACCAGACGGGGCCGCCGCCCGCGGAGGCCGACCTCGTGTGGGTGGAGGCGCCCGCGAACCCGGTGCTGACGATGCCCGACTGGGAGGCGGTGCGCGCGCACGGGGCGCCGGTCGTCTGCGACGCGACCGTCTCGACGCCCGTCTACCTGCGGGCGCTCGACGAGGGCGCCGACGTCGTGCTCCACTCGGCGACGAAGTTCCTGACCGGCGGCGACGCGCTGCTCGGGGCCACGGTCACGCGCGACCCGGAGCGGGCGCGACGCCTGCTCGAGGTGCGCACCAGGCTCGGGCTGAGCGCCTCGCCCGAGGCCGCCTCGTCGCTGCTCCAGGGGCTGCGCACGCTCGAGGTGCGGATGCGCCGGCACACGGAGACCGCGGGCGAGCTCGCGCGGCGGCTCGCGGCCCACCCCGCGGTCGTCCGCGTCCGCTACCCCGGCTTCAGCGGCCTGATCTCCTTCGATGTCGAGGGGGACCCACGGCCGGTCGAGACGGCGACGGCGCTGATCGAGAACCGCACCTCGCTCGGCGGCGTCGCAAGCTCGCTGGAGAGCCGCTGGCGCTGGGAGGGCGACCGGATCCCGCGCGGCCTGCTCCGCCTCTCGGTCGGGCTCGAGGACGTCGAGGCGCTCTGGGCTGACCTGGCCGGGGCGCTCGCGCCCTCGTAGGCCGAACGGCCCACCCCTTGAAATCATAAGGCCCATCGTTTAAAAGAAGTTTGCGCAGTTTCCGCGCACTCCGTTCGCGGAATACCGCCCCGAGGGCTCGATCTTGAACCACCCCGTCACCGTAGAGCCGGACGCGCCTCGCCCGCCGCGGCCGGGCTCCGCCTGAAAGGAAGGTCCTGTGGCCACACAGACCAAGCCGCGTGCGGCGCGCACCGCCGCCCGCAGCGGCGGCGCCACCGTCGCCGCCGCCGACCTCGAGCCGCTGCTCGCCGCGATCCGCGCCACCGCGGCCGGCGAGCGAAGCCCGAAGCTCGACCCGCGCAAGGCCGGCGTGCTCGGCGAGCTCGCGAAGGCGTTCAACGACCTGACCGAGCGTCGCGACCGCACGGCGAACGAGATCCAGCGGCTCGCGACCGTGATCGGCCGCGAGGGCCGGCTGACCGACCGCGCGAGCACGAAGGGCGTCGTCGGCCAGTGGGCCGCGACGCTCGAGTCCGTCAACGCGATGATCGAGGACCTCTCGCGCCCGACGCTCGAGGTCGCGCGTGTGATCGACGCGGTCGCCGAGGGCGACCTGACGCAGACGATGCAGCTGAAGATCGCGGGCCGCCCGGTGAAGGGCGAGTTCCTGCGCATCGGCACCACCGTCAACGCGATGGTCGACCAGCTCTCGTCGTTCGCCGACGAGGTGACCCGCGTCGCCCGCGAAGTCGGCACCGAGGGCAAGCTCGGCGGCCAGGCGCAGGTGAAGGGCGTCAGCGGCACCTGGAAGGACCTGACGGACAACGTGAACGGGATGGCGAACAACCTCACGTCGCAGGTGCGCAACATCGCCGAGGTGACGACCGCGGTCGCGAACGGGGACCTGACAAAGAAGATCACCGTCGACGCGCGCGGCGAGGTGCTCGAGCTCAAGGACACCATCAACACGATGGTCGATCAGCTCTCGACGTTCGCCGACGAGGTCACCCGCGTCGCCCGCGAGGCGGGCACGGAGGGCAAGCTCGGCGGGCAGGCCGTCGTCAAGGGCGTCGGCGGCACCTGGAAGGACCTGACCGACAACGTCAACCTGATGGTCTCCAACCTGACGACGCAGGTGCGCGGCGTCGCCCAGGTCGTCACCGCCGTGGCCGACGGTGACCTGAACCGCAAGTTCACGATCGAGGCGAAGGGCGAGGTGGCGGCGCTCGCCGACACGATCAACGCGATGATCGACCGGCTGCGCGTCTTCGCGGCCGAGGTGACGCGCGTCGCCCGCGAGGTGGGCTCCGAGGGCAAGCTCGGCGGCGTCGCCGAGGTGGAGGGCGTGTCCGGCGTGTGGCGCGGGCTGACCGAGTCCGTGAACGGCATGGCGGACAACCTGACGAACCAGGTGCGCAACATCGCCGAGGTGACGACCGCGGTCGCGCAGGGCGACCTGACCCGCAAGATCACCGTCGACGCCAAGGGCGAGATCCTTCGCCTGAAGAACACGATCAACACGATGGTCGACCAGCTCTCGTCGTTCGCCGACGAGGTGACGCGCGTCGCCCGCGAGGTCGGCACCGAGGGCCAGCTCGGCGGCCAGGCGAACGTCAAGGGCGTGTCGGGCACCTGGAAGGACCTGACCGACAACGTGAACTTCATGGCGTCGAACCTGACGACGCAGGTGCGCGGCATCGCGCGCGTCGTCACCGCCGTCGCCGGCGGCGACCTGAACCAGAAGTTCACGATCGAGGCGCGCGGCGAGGTGGCCGCGCTCGCCGACACGATCAACGCGATGATCGACACGTTGCGCCTGTTCGCCGACCAGGTGACGGGCGTGGCGCGCGAGGTGGGCACCGACGGCGTGCTCGGCGGCCAGGCCGACGTGCCGAACGCCGCCGGGACGTGGAAGGCGCTCACCGACAACGTCAACTCGATGGCGAACAACCTGACGACCCAGGTGCGCAACATCGCCGAGGTGACGACCGCGGTCGCGAACGGCGACCTGACCCGCAAGATCACCGTGCAGGCGAAGGGCGAGGTCGCGGAGCTCGCCGACACGATCAACACGATGGTCGACCAGCTCTCGTCGTTCGCCGACGAGGTCACGCGCGTCGCCCGCGAGGTCGGCGTCGAGGGCCGCCTCGGCGGCCAGGCGGAGGTGACGGGCGTCTCGGGGACGTGGCGGTCGCTGACCGACAACGTCAACCTGATGGTGCGCAACCTGACCGAGCAGGTCCGCAACACCGCCGACGTGACGACCGCGGTCGCGAAGGGCGACCTCTCGCAGAAGATCGACGTCGAGGCGGTCGGCGAGTTCCTCGAGCTGAAGCGGACGATCAACACGATGGTCGACCAGCTCGCGACGTTCGCGGACGAGGTGACGCGCGTCGCGCGCGAGGTGGGCACCGAGGGCCAGCTCGGCGGGCAGGCGCAGGTCGAGGGCGTCTCCGGGGTCTGGCGCGGGCTCACCGAGTCGGTGAACCGGATGGCCGACAACCTGACGAACCAGGTGCGCAACATCGCCGAGGTGACGACCGCGGTCGCGAACGGCGACCTCTCGCGGAAGATCACCGTGCAGGCGAAGGGCGAGGTCGCGGAGCTCGCCGACACGATCAACACGATGGTCGACCAGCTGAACGCGTTCGCGGCGGAGGTGACCCGCGTCGCCCGCGAGGTGGGCACCGAGGGCCGGCTGGGCGGTCAGGCGCGCGTCGAGGGCGTCTCCGGCGTGTGGCGCGACCTGACGGAGAACGTGAACACGCTCGCCGACAACCTCTCGAACCAGGTGCGCAACATCGCCGACGTGACCACCGCGGTCGCGAACGGCGACCTGACGCGCAAGATCACCGTCGACGCGCGCGGCGAGATCCTGGAGCTGAAGAGCACCATCAACACGATGGTCGACCAGCTCTCGTCGTTCGCCGACGAGGTGACGCGCGTCGCCCGCGAGGTCGGCACCGACGGCGTGCTCGGCGGCCAGGCCGACGTGAAGGGCGTATCCGGCACGTGGAAGGACCTGACCGACTCGGTCAACTTCATGGCGAACAACCTGACCACGCAGGTGCGCAACATCGCCGACGTGACCACCGCGGTCGCGAGCGGCGACCTGACGCGCAAGATCACCGTCGAGGCCCGCGGCGAGGTGGCCGCGCTCGCCGACACGATCAACACGATGGTCGACCAGCTCTCGTCGTTTGCCGACGAGGTGACGCGCGTCGCCCGCGAGGTCGGCACCGACGGCGTGCTCGGCGGCCAGGCGAACGTGAAGGGCGTCAGCGGCACGTGGAAGGACCTGACCGACTCGGTGAACGGGCTCTCGTCGTCGCTGACGACGCAGGTGCGCAACATCGCGGAGGTGACGACGGCGGTCGCGAACGGCGACCTGTCGAAGAAGATCACGGTCGACGTCCGCGGCGAGGTGCTCGAGCTGAAGGAGACCATCAACGCGATGGTCGACCAGCTGCGCGCGTTCTCGTCGGAGGTGACCCGCGTCGCCCGCGAGGTCGGCTCGGAAGGGAAGCTCGGCGGCCAGGCGCGCGTCGAGGGCGTCTCGGGCGTGTGGGCGGACCTCACCGACAACGTGAACTTCATGGCGTCGAACCTGACCACCCAGGTGCGCAACATCGCCGAGGTGACGACCGCGGTCGCGAACGGCGACCTGACCCGCAAGATCACCGTCGAGGCCCGTGGCGAGGTCGCCGCGCTCGCCGACACGATCAACCGGATGGTCGACCAGCTCGCGACGTTCGCCGACGAGGTCACGCGCGTCGCCCGCGAGGTCGGCACCGAGGGCCAGCTCGGCGGCCAGGCGAACGTGAAGGGCGTGTCGGGCACGTGGAAGGACCTGACCGACAACGTCAACACGCTCGCCGACAACCTGACGAACCAGGTGCGGAACATCGCCGAGGTGACCACCGCGGTCGCCCAGGGCGACCTCTCGAAGAAGATCACCGTCGACGTCCGCGGCGAGATCCTCCAGCTGAAGAACACGATCAACACGATGGTCGACCAGCTGGCGAGCTTCGCGGACGAGGTCACGCGCGTCGCCCGCGAGGTGGGCACCGAGGGCATCCTCGGCGGTCAGGCGAACGTCGAGGGCGTCTCCGGCGTGTGGCGGGGGCTGACCGACAACGTGAACACGCTGGCAGGCGCGCTGACGACGCAGCTCCGCGCGATCGCGGAGGTGACGACGGCGGTGACGAACGGCAACCTGACCCGCGAGATCACCGTCGAGGCGCGCGGAGAGGTCGAGGAGCTCCGCGACAACATCAACCAGATGATCACCAACCTCCGCACGACGACGGAGGTGAACGCGCAGCAGGACTGGCTGAACACGAACATGGCGCGCTTCAGCGGCATGCTCCAGGGGCAGCGCGACCTGAAGCAGGTCAGCCGGCTGATCATGAGCGAGCTGACGCCGCTGGTCGGCGCGCAGCACGGCGGCTTCTTCGTCGCCGAGGCCGAGCCGGAGGGCGAGCCGGTGCTCCGCCTGGTCGCGAGCTACGCGTACAAGCGGCGCAAGGGGATCAGCACCGTCTTCGGGCTCGGCGACGGGCTCGTCGGCCAGGCGGCCCTCGAGCGCAAGTCGATCCTGATCACGCAGGCGCCGGAGGACTACATCGCGATCGGCTCCGGTCTCGGCGAGTCGGCACCGGTGAACATCGTCGTCCTGCCGGTGCTGTTCGAGGACCAGGTGATGGCGGTGATCGAGCTCGCCTCCTTCGCCCCCTACTCCGACACCCACCTGACGTTCCTCGACCAGCTTTCCGAGACGCTCGGCGTCGTGCTGAACACGATCGTCGCGACGATGCGGACGGAGGAGCTGCTCCAGCAGTCGCAGAGCCTGACCCTCGAGCTCCAGAGCCAGTCGGAGGAGCTGCAGGCGCAGCGCGACGAGCTCGAGCGGACGAACCAGGAGCTCGAGGAGCAGGCGCGGTCGCTGAAGGCGTCGGAGGAGCTGCTCCAGCAGCAGCAGGAGGAGCTCCAGCAGACGAACGAGGAGCTCGAGGAGAAGGCGGCGCTGCTCGCCGAGCAGAACGCGCGCATCGAGCAGAAGAACACGGAGGTGGAGACCGCGCGGGCCGAGCTCGAGGAGAAGGCCGAGCAGCTCGCGATCTCGTCCAAGTACAAGAGCGAGTTCCTCGCCAACATGAGCCACGAGCTCCGGACGCCGCTGAACTCGCTGCTGATCCTCGCGAAGCTGCTCTCCGACAACCAGGAGGGCACGCTCACCGAGAAGCAGGTCGAGTTCTCGCGGACGATCTACAACGCGGGCTCCGACCTGCTCGAGCTGATCAACGACATCCTCGACCTGACGAAGGTCGAGGCCGGCAAGATGGACGTGAACCCGCAGGCGGTCGAGCCGGCGGCGGTCGCCGACTACGTCGAGCGCAACTTCCGCCCGGTCGCCGACCAGAAGGGGCTCGAGTTCACGGTGAGCCTCGGGGAGGGGCTGCCGGAGTCGTTCGTCACCGACGAGCAGCGGCTGCAGCAGATCCTGAAGAACCTGCTCTCGAACGCGTTCAAGTTCACGGAGGAGGGCACCGTCGCGCTGGCGATCTCGGCGGCGCCCGTCGACGCGACGTTCTCGGCGGAGACCCTCCGCGGCGCCGGGACGGTCGTCCAGTTCGAGGTCGTCGACACCGGCATCGGGATCGCCCCCGACAAGCTGAAGCTGATCTTCGAGTCGTTCCAGCAGGCGGACGGCACGACGTCGCGGCGCTACGGCGGCACCGGCCTCGGCCTGTCGATCAGCCGCGAGATCGCCCGGCTGCTCGGCGGCGAGATCCACGTCCGCTCGGAGCCGGGCGCCGGCTCGACGTTCACGCTGTTCCTGCCGCTCGAGGCGCCGGAACGGCCCCACGACGAGACTGCGGAGGAGCCGGAGGTCGAGAACGGCCGGCCGGAGTTCGACCCGACCCTGTTGCTCGTCCCCGAGCCGGCGATCGCCGACGACCGCGACGAGATCGCGGACGGCGATCGGGTCGTGCTGATCGTCGAGGACGACCCGCAGTTCGCGCAGACGGAGCTCGAGATGGCCCGCGAGCGCGGCTTCAAGGGGATCGTCGCGGTGCGCGGCGACGAGGGCCTCGCCCTCGCCCACGAGTACCGCCCGGACGCGATCATCCTCGACCTGAAGCTGCCGGTGCGCGACGGCTGGCAGGTGCTCGACCACCTGAAGCGGCACCCGGAGACGCGCCACATCCCGGTGCACATCGTCTCGGGGGACGTCGAGAACGGCGGGGTGCAGGCGGCGCTGCGCGCCGGCGCCGTCGCGGTGCTCCAGAAGCCGGTCGAGCACGGCGTCCTCGACGAGCAGTTCGCGCGCATCGCCGACTTCGTCGAGCGGGCCGTCCGCCGCCTGCTGGTCGTCGACGACGACGCCGATCAGCGGGACGCGATCGTCGAGCTGATCGGCACCGGCGACGACGTCGAGGTCGTCTCCGTCGGCTCCTCCGAGGAGGCGCTCGAGGCGCTCGACGCGGAGGCGCGCTTCGACTGCATGGTGCTCGACCTGAAGCTGCCGAAGATGAGCGGGTTCGCCCTGCTCGAGAAGGTGAAGGACGACGAGCGGTTCCGGAACCTGCCGGTGATCGTCTACACCGGCGCCGACCTGACCCGCCGCGAGGAGACGCGCCTGAAGAAGTACGCGGAGACGGTGATCGTCAAGGACGTCCGGTCGCCGGAGCGCCTGCTGGACGAGACCGCGCTGTTCCTGCACCGCGTCGAGTCGCGGCTCCCGGTCGAGAAGCGGCGGATGCTCGAGCAGCTCCATTCGACGGACGACGTCTTCAAGGGCAAGCGGGTGCTGATCGCCGACGACGACATGCGCAACGTCTTCGCGCTCGCGTCGGTGCTCGAGCGGCAGGGGATGGAGGCCCGCTTCGCCGAGAACGGCAACGAGGCGCTCCAGCTGCTCGAGGAGGACCCCGAGATCGACCTCGTCCTGATGGACGTGATGATGCCCGAGCTCGACGGCTACGAGGCGATGCGGCGCATCCGCGCGCAGCAGCGGTTCGCGAAGCTGCCGATCATCTCCCTGACCGCGAAGGCGATGAAGGGCGACCGCGAGAAGTCGATCGCATCCGGCGCGTCCGACTACATCACCAAGCCGGTCGACACCGACCAGCTGCTGTCCCTGATGCGGGTGTGGCTGTACAGGTAGGGACTCCGGGCGCGGCGACCGCCGAGGGGCGGCTGGACCTCGAGACGATCGAGCTCCAGCTGCTCCTCGAGGGCGTCTACCGCCAGTACGGCCTCGACTTCCGCGAGTACGCGCCCGCCTCGCTGAAGCGCCGGGTCTGGCGGCGTGTGCACGCGGAGGGGGCCGGCACGATCGCCGGGCTGCTGGCCCGCGTGCTGCACGAGCCGGAGGCGATGACCCGGCTGCTGCTCGACCTCTCGATCAACGTCACGTCGATGTTCCGCGACCCGACCTTCTACCGCGCGCTGCGCGAGCAGGTCGTGCCGCTCCTGCGCACGTACCCGTTCACCCGGGTCTGGGTCGCCGGCTGCTCGACCGGCGAGGAGGTCTACTCGCTCGCGATCCTGCTCAATGAGGAGGGGCTCGGCGACCGGACGCGGATCTACGCGACGGACATCAACGAGACGGTGCTCGAGCGCGCCCGCGCCGGCGTCTTCCCGCTCGACAAAATGCGCGAGTACACCGACAACTACATCCGCGCCGGCGGCTCGCGCGCATTCTCCGAGTACTACCTCGCCAAGTACGAGGGCGCGCTGTTCGACCGCGCGCTGAGCGAGAACGTCGTCTGGGCGCCGCACAACCTCGTCCAGGACCGCCAGTTCAACACCTTCAACCTTATCCTCTGCCGCAACGTGATGATCTACTTCGACCGCGGCCTCCAGAGCCGCGTGCACCGGCTCCTGCACGACAGCCTCGAGCGGTTCGGGGTCCTCGCGCTCGGACACAAGGAGTCGATCCGGTTCACAGGCTTCGAGGAGTGCTACGAGGAGCTCGACGCCCAGGAGAAGCTCTACAGGCGTGTCCGATGAGCGACAGGGACGGACAGCTCGTGGCGATCGGCGCCTCCTGGGGAGGGCTGGACGCGATCCGGCGGCTCCTGCGCGGGCTGCCCGCCGAGCTCGGCGCCGCTGTCGTCGTGGCGCAGCACCGCTCGCCCGACTCGCGCCCGGGCGTGTACCGCGAGCTGCTCGGCGCGAGCACGCTGCTCAGGGTGCGCGAGGCGGACGACAAGGACCGCCTCGTGGCGGGCACGGTGTACGTGGCGCCGCCCGACTACCACTTGATCGTCGAGGGCGAGACGCTCGCCCTCTCGACGGACGCCCCCCTCCTCTACGCCCGGCCGTCGATCGACGTGCTGCTCGAGACCGCCGCCGAGTCGTACCGCGACCGCTGCATCGGCGTGGTGCTGACGGGCGCGAACGACGACGGCGCCCGCGGCCTCGCGCGGGTCGTGGAGCTCGGCGGTGTCGCGATCGTCCAGGACCCCGAGGAGGCGGAGCGGTCGGAGATGCCGCGCGCCGCGCTCGCCGCCGTCCCCGGCGCGACCGTCGCCCCGGTCGACGAGCTGCCGGCGCTGATCTCCTCCCTCTGCGGCGCGAAGGCGACGGCCTGATGGCCGCGCTCCTGCTCGTCGACGACCGCCCCCAGAACCTGGTCGCCCTGCGCGCGATCCTGGAGCCGCTGGGCCACGAGCTCGTCGAGGCGCAGTCGGGCTCGGAGGCGCTGCGCATCCTCCTCCACCGCCAGGACTTCGCGGTCATCCTGCTCGACGTCCAGATGCCGGAGCTGGACGGCTTCGAGGTCGCGGAGGTGATCAAGCAGCGCGACCGCACGAGCACGATCCCGATCATCTTCCTGACGGCGCTGTCGAAGGAGGAGCGGCACGTCTTCCGCGGCTACGAGGTCGGCGCGGTCGACTACGTCTTCAAGCCGTTCGACCCCGAGCTGCTGCGCGCGAAGGTGTCCGTCTTCGTCGAGCTGTCGGAGAAGACGCAGCAGGTCCGCGAGCAGACCGAGCGGCTCGCCGCGCAGGAGCTCGCCGCGCTGCGCCGCGAGAGCGAGGAGCAGTACCGGCAGCTCGCCGACGCGATGCCGCAGATCGTGTGGACGTCCGACCTCCAGGGGCGCACGACCTACTACAACCGCCGCTGGTTCGAGTACACCGGGCTGAGCGAGGAGGAGGTCGACGACAGCGTCTGGTCGCGCGTCGTCCACCCCGACGACCTCCCCGAGCTGCTCGCGCGCCGTGAGCAGACGCTCGCGGACTGCAGCATCTTCGAGCTCGAGTACCGGGTCCGCGCGGCGGACGCCACCTACCGCTGGCACCTCGGCCGCGCCATCCCCGTCCCGGGCGAGGACGGGGCGATCGCCTCCTGGATCGGCACGGCCACCGACATCGACGAGCGGAAGCGGATCGAGGTGGCGCAGCGGTTCCTGCTCGACGCGGGCGCCGAGCTCGCCCGCTCGCTCGACTGGCGCGCCGGCCTCCAGGCGCTCGCGCGCCTCGCGGTGCCGCGGGTCGCGGACTGGTGCGCGGTGCACGTGATCGAGCAGGACGGCACCCGCTCGACGCTCGCGGTGGAGCACGCCGACCCGGCAAAGGCCGTCTTCGCGCGCGAGCTCCGCGAGCGCTACCCGGTCAGCACGGGCGCGGCGGAGGCGCTGCGCACGCAGAGGCCGCAGCTGCTGGCGGAGGTCGACGACGCGGGGATCGCGGCGCTGGCGACGGACGAGACGCACGGGCGGCTGCTGCGAGAGCTCGGCGTCCGCTCGTACCTCTGCGTCCCGTTCCAGGGACGCGGCGGGACGCTCGGCGCGATCACGCTCGCGAGCGGCGACTCCGGCCGGCGCTACGGCGAGGCGGACGTCCGCACCGCCGAGCAGCTGGCGTTGCGCGCGGGCGCCGTGATCGAGAACGCGCAGCTGTACGAGGAGGTCGAGCGCAGGGCGCGGGCGGCGCGCGCGCTCGAGACGATCGCCGACGGCGTCGCGCTGCTCGACGACGACGGCCGCGTGCTGCTCTGGAACGCGGCGGCCGAGGCGATCACGAGCGTGCCCGCGCCCGACATCGTCGGCCGCCTCGTCCGGGAGGCGCTGCCCGGCTACGCGGAGGCGCTCGAGCGGATCGAGAGCGACGGCCGTCCGGAGACCGTCCCGGTCGACGTCGCCGGCCGCGAGCTGTGGCTGTCGTTCACGGGCGTGCGCTTCGCGGAGGGGACGGTGTGGGCGTTCCGCGACCTGACCGAGGAGCGCGCGCTCGAGCAGATGCGCTCCGACTTCGTGGCGACGATCTCCCACGAGCTGCGCACGCCGCTCGCCGCGATCTACGGCGCCGCCGTGACGCTGAACCGGCCCGACCTCGACCTCGGCGAGGAGATGCGGATGCGCTTGTTGCAGGTGGTCGCCGAGGAGTCCGACCGGCTGGCGCAGATCGTCAACGACGTCCTGCTCGCGAGCCACCTCGACTCGGGCCGGCTCCAGCTCCGGATCGAGACGGTGGACGCGGCCAAGCTGACCGAGGGCGTCGTCCAGGCCGCGCAGACGCACCTGCCGGCCGGGGTGACCCTCTCGTTCGAGGCGCCGAAGCGCCTGCCGCCGCTCGCGGCGGACGAGCAGCAGCTGCGGCAGGTGCTCGTGAACCTGATCGAGAACGCCGTCAAGTACTCGCCGGACGGCGGGCCGGTGACGGTGCGGGTCTCGCGCTGGCCGCGCGGGATCCGCTGGGAGGTGGCGGATCGCGGGCTCGGGATCCCGCCGTCGGAGCGCCGGCGCGTCTTCGAGAAGTTCTACCGGCTCGACCCGAACATGACGCGCGGCATCGGCGGCACGGGCCTCGGCCTCTACATCTGCCGGGAGCTGGTGAACCGCCTCGGCGGCCGCATCTGGGTGGAGGCGAACGGCGGCCGCGGCTCGACCTTCGTCGTCGAGCTGCCGACCGACGAGCGCACCGCCCGCGCGCGGCGCCCCGAGAAGACCGCGGCCTGACGGTTCGGGCCGTGTCCGGGGTCAGACCCCGGACGTGTCCGAACGGGAGAGCCGGAGGAGGGACTCGAACCCTCGGCCCTTCGATTACAAATCGAATGCTCTACCAGCTGAGCTACTCCGGCGCGCCACCATCGTAGGCGCTCCCCCTGTTGTCAGTTTTGGACACGGCCCAGCCGATGCCTCAGGCACGCTTCCTTATGCGCACGCGCGTGCGCCCGGCCGCCCTGTACGAGCTGATCCGCTTCGACGTGATCTAGAGCAGGACCTGGCGCGCCTGCTGGTGCGTCAGGATCTTCCGCTTCACGCGCTGGA
>CAZBYA010000010.1:0-49565 GCA_964496175.1 uncultured Gaiellales bacterium
GGACGACGAACAGCGCGGCGAGGCCGCGCAGGCCGTCCAGGTGCGGCAATCGGGCCGGCACGGCGGCCGCGCCCGTCGTGCGCGGGCGGAGCGTCGCGCGCGTGCGCCGCGCCGCCCTGCGGAGCTCGCGCGTCGGGCTCATCGCGCGCCGGACGGCCGCGCTCGAGCTGGTCCGTCGCGACTGGATCTCGCGCCGCTCGCGCAGCACCCGCGGTAGGTCGCGCAGCGCGTCTCGCTTGCCCGCGAGCGCCGCTCTGCCGAGCCCGAGCCGCGCGTAGGAGACGACGACGAGCAGGTTGACCAGCAGGTGCGCCGGCAGCGACAGCAGCAGCAGCGGCAGCGGCGTGTTCTTCACCCAGGTCCACACCTGGTTGCGGCACGAGTGGTAGATCGTGAACGGGCTCAGGGAGCCCGTCACCGCGGAGCCGACGTGCAGCGCGACCGCCTCGGGCACGTGCAGGCACGGGCGTCCGACCAGCCGCAGGCGGTAGGCGAGGTCGGTGTCCTCGTAGTAGCAGAAGAAGGACTCGTCGAAGCCGCCGACGTCGAGCAGCGCGTCGCGGCGGTAGAGCGCCGCGGCGGCGCAGGCGGAGAAGGTCTCGCCCGCCTCGCGCGGCAGCGACGCCTCCGCGAACTGGTCGCGGCGCCACGCGATCCCGGAGCGGTGGTAGCTGTCGCCCGTGCCGTCGAGGACCGACGGGTCACGCGCCGAGACGAGCGTGCTGCCGAAGACCGCGTGCGCCGGATGCGAGCGGGCGGCGGCGAGCAGCTCCTCGAGCCAGCGCGGCTCCGGGAACGCGTCCGGGTTCAGCAGGGCCACGAACTCGCAGTCGTCGGCGAGGCGGATGGCGAGGTTGTTCGCGGCCGCGAAGCCGAGGTTGACGCCGGGCTCGACGAGCTCGACGCGGGGAAAGCGCCG
This sequence comes from uncultured Gaiellales bacterium, assembly GCA_964496175.1. Lineage (GTDB taxonomy): Bacteria > Actinomycetota > Thermoleophilia > Gaiellales > Gaiellaceae > PALSA-600. The sequence goes on from CAZBYA010000010.1 coordinate 920, forward strand.
AACGGTGTCGGTCGACCCGTCGGTCGAGGCGTTGTCGACGACGATCACGCGCGCCGGTGCGATGGTCTGCCGCTCGAGGTGCTGGAGCGCCCGCTCGAGGTGCGGGCCCGCGTTCGCGTTGACGATCACGACGGCGACGCGCTCGTTCACCGTTGACCTCCGAGGGCGCGGCGGGCGATCGCCGCCAGGCACGCCGCACCGAGCACCTCGGTCACGAGCGTCGCCAGCGCGGGCGCCGTCGTCGAGAGCTCGGGCACCAGCGCGACGTTGAGGACGACGTTCAGCGCGAGGCTGGCCACGACGAGCGGTAGCACCTGCCGTTGCCGGCCCGCCGCGATCAGCGCGAAGAGCAGGAACGTGCTGACGAAGCTGAACGGCAGCGAGAGGGCGAGGATGCGCGCCGGCAGCACCGCCCCCGCGTACGCGGGACCGGCGAGCGTCCGCACGACGAGCGGCGCGGCCAGCTCGAGCGCAGCGGCGATCGGCACCGCGGCGAGCACCAGCAGGCGGACGCCGCGGCGCACCTGCGCCGCAATGCGGTCCGGCGCCGTGGCGGCGTCGCGCGAGAGGAACGGGAAGCTGGCGCCGACGAAGGCCGCGGCGAGCGGCAGCGCGACCTCGACGAGGCGCGTCGCGAGGCCGTAGAGGCCGACGTCGCGGGCCGGCCTCAGCGCCGCGAGCACGAGCACGTCGACGCGGTAGTTGAGCAGTCCCAGCAGCGAGATCGCCGCCAGGCCGAGCGGCTCGCGCGCGAGGAGCCGCCAGGTCGCACGGTCGAACGCGACCCCGAGCGGCAGCCCCGCGCGCCGGCCGCGCAGGATCGTCGCCGCGAGGACGGCGGCCGCGGTCGCGGCGGCGAGCGCCGCGAGCAGCGCGACGCGCTCCGCCGGGTGCGCCGGCCGTGGCGCGACGAAGACCGCTGCGGCGCCCGCGAGCGCGAGCGTGCGCGTCGCGAGGTCGGCGCCGACGACGAGGCCGAACCTGCTGCGCGACTGGGAGGCGGCGAGCACCGCGCCCTGGACCGAGGTGGCGACGGCGACGAGGCCGAAGGCGAGCACGGCGAGCCGGGTCGTGCCGCCGACCGGCAGCAGGAACGTGCCCGTGAGCGCGGCCGCGCAGAGTGCGGCGGCGGCGGTGAGCTTCACGCCGATGAGGCTCCGGAAGAGAAGGGCGTCGATCCGGCCCGCCGCCGCGAACGAGCGCACTGCGAACGTCTCCAGGCCCCCGTTGAGGATCGAGCCGGCGAGCGTGAACACGACGACGATCACCGTGAGCGTGCCGAAGCCGGCCGTGCCGAGGTAGCGGGTGTAGAGCGCCGCCGTCGCCGCGGTGAGCCCGAGCCCGGCGGCGTACCCGCCTGCCTGGAGCGCCGTGTTGCCGAGGACGGTCCGGGCCGCGCCGCCGGCGGGCCAGAGGCGCGCGAGCGAGCCGGACGCCGCGGTCACAGCACGCGACGAGCGAGCGCCCAGTAACCGACGACGATCGGGTTCAGGATCGTCACGATCAGCGGCACGCGCAGCATCGCCGGATCGACGCGCGCCGTCAGCGCGCTCACGAGGCGGCGGTCGGGGACGCGCCGCAGCCGCTGCGTCGCGCGCCGGTGGCGCACGAGCGTGCGCGCGTTCCGTAGCAGCCAGCCCCAGCCGGCGACCTTCTCGCGCAGCCAGCCCTGTCGCAGCGCGATCGCGACCATCGCGATCTCCGTCGCGATCAGCAGCGGCATCAGCAGCAGCAGCGTCCGCAGCGCGAACGCGGAGACGAGGAACGCGACCCGGTTCCGCTCCATGAAGTAGCGCTTGCGGCCGTTCCGCTCGAAGTCGTAGTCGTGGTAGACGTTCGCCTCCGGCACGAGCACGACGCTGCGGCCCGTCATGCGCGTCCGCCAGCCCAGCTCGACGTCCTCCATGTAGAGGAAGTAGTCGTTGCGGAACCCGCCGAGCTCGGCGAAGACGTCCGCGCGCAGCGCCATCGCGGCGCCGCACGGCGCAGCGACCTCCATCAGCTCGCTGACGGCGCTCGCCGGCTCGCCGTAGCGGTCCGACCAGCCGAGACCCGTCACGTGCACCGCCGTACCCGCCGACTGGAGCAGGCTCGGCCGGTCGAGGAGGCGGAGCCGGCCCATCGCGATCCCGACGCTCTCGTCCGCGAGGGCGGCCACCAGCGAGCCGACCGCGCCCGGCGCGGGGACGGTGTCCGGGTTGAGGAAGACGAGCACGTCGCCGGTCGCGACGCGCGCGCCGACGTTGCAGCCGGCGGCGAAGCCGAGGTTCTCGGGCGGCGTCACGACCGTCGCCTGGTGCGCGCGGGCGGTCGCCTGGAGCTCGGCGGAGGGCGTGCCGTTGTCGACGACGATCACCTCGCGCGTCGGGTCGTCCTCGTGCAGCGCGCGCAGGCAGCGCTCCAGCTGGGCGCCGCAGTCGTAGGCGACCACCACGATCGAGACGTGCTCTCCCACGGGCGCTACATCGGCGGCCCGGCGGCCGGGCTTGAGACGCGGTCCGCCCGGTCAAGGGATGCCCCGGGGCCGCCGATACTGCCGGAGTGACGACGGTCTCCGTCCCGGTCGCGGCTGCCCGCAGGGCGGCCGTGCGCGTCGCCGTCCCGCCGCTGGCCGTCGTGGTCGTCGCCGGCGCGGCCGTCCGCACGCTGCTCGCGTGGAGCCGCGCGACGCCGTTCTTCGGCGACGAGTACACGTACTCGACGCTGAGCCGCTCGCTCGCCACCACCGGCCACGCGACGATCCGGGGCGTCTCCGCCCACTTCCCGGCGCTGCTCCAGCCGCTGCTGACCGCACCCGCGTGGCTGCTCGGCGGCGTCGACGTCGCCTACCGGGTGACGCAGGCGATCGACGCGGCCGCGATGTCGCTCGCGGCGGTGCCGGTGTACCTGCTCGCCCGCGGGCTCGGCGTCGGGCGCCGGGCCGCGCTCGCGGGCGCGGTGCTCGCCCTCGCGACGCCGTCGCTGATCTTCTCGTCGTTCGTGCTCTCGGAGCCGGTCGCCTACCCGCTCGCGCTCGCCGCTGTCGCGGCCGCCGTCGCCGCACTCGACGCGCCGTCCGTGCGGACCTATGCGGTGTTCCTCGGGTTCGCCGGCGCCGCGTCGTTCGCGCGCATGCAGCTCGTCGTCCTCTTCCCCTGCTTCCTCGTCGCGCTCGTCGGGCTGCGGCTGCTCGAGCGGCGGCGGCTCGCGCGGGTCGAGCGGCGGCTCGTCGCCGCGGTGGTCGCTCTCACGGCCGTCGTGCTCGCGCTCGGCCCGGCGCGCAACACGGGCTACTACCCGAGCGCGTTCGACCTCGCCCACGTCGATGTGCGGCACGCGGTCGCGATTGCGGGCGCGAACCTGCTCACGCTCGTCTACGGCGCGGGCTTCGTCCTCGTCCCCGGCGCGCTGCTCGGGCTCGCGCTCGCGCTGGCGCGGCCGCGCACGCGCCGCGAGCGCGCGTTCGGCGTCGTCTGCGCCGTCGTCACGCTCGCGCTCGTCGCCCAGGCGTCGCTGTACGGGATCACGGCGGTCGTGCAGGAGCGCTACCTGCTCTACCTGATCCCGCTCTGGGCCGTGTGCTTCCTGCTCGACGCCGACCGGCGTGCACCGGTGCGCGCCGCGTGGCTGCCGCTCGCGGCGGCGCTCGTCGCCGTCGTCGTGCTCGTGCCGCTGACGGGCTACGCGCAGTCCGCCGGCACGTCGCCGTCGCCGGACCTGCTCGCGCTCCTCGGCCTCGAGCAGTGGCTCGGCTCCCCGGGCGGCGCCGCGGGCGCCGTCTTCCTGGGCGTGCTCGCGCTCTTCGTCCTCGTGGCCGCCTGCCGGCGCAGGCCGCGCGCCGCCACGGTCGTCGCGGTCGTGGGCGCCGCGGTCGCGATGGGAATCTCCTCGGCGGCCGCGTACAGCTTCGACCTCGGCGTGGCGCGGACGGTCGCGCGGACGCATCTCGGCACGCCGTACGACTGGGTCGCGGGCGCGGCGGGTGGCCCGGCCGCGTTGCTCGTCCTGCCGGGGTACGACGTCACCGACCCGCGCGTCCAGCTCTTCTGGAACCGGACGGTCGACCGCCTCCTGCTCTACCCCGGCGTGAAGGCGCCGGACCCGTGGGCGAGCCTGCGGGTCGAGGTCGCCGCCGACGGGACGCTGCTCGCCGGCGGCAGGCCGGTCACCGGCCCGCTGCTCGTCGTCGGCGGCCCGCCGGGGAGGCGCCTCCGGAACGCCGTCGTGCTCGGCCGGACGCCGACGGCGACGCTGTGGCGCCTGCACGGGCCGGCGAAGGCCCCTCGCTAGGCTACGGGGGTGGCAGTGACCGCCCCCAAGCTCGACGCGGCGAAGCTCCGCGCCGACTTCCCGATCTTCGAGCAGGAGTTCCACGGGAAGCCGCTCGCGTACCTCGACTCGGCGGCCAGCTCGCAGAAGCCGCGCCAGATGCTCGACGCGATGACGCACTTCTACGAGACGTCGTACGCGAACGTCCACCGCGGCGTCTACGAGCTCGCGGAGCGCGCGACCGAGGCGCTCGAGCACGCGCGCGAACGCTGTCGCGCCTTCGTCAACGCGCCGACGGCGAGCGAGATCGTCTTCGTCCGCAACGCGACCGAGGCGATCAACCTGGTCGCGTACGCCTGGGGGCTCGCCAACCTCGGCCCCGGCGACGTCGTGCTCGTCACCGAGCTCGAGCACCACGCGAACTTCGTGCCGTGGCAGTTCATCGCGCGCAAGGCCGGCGCCGACTTCCGCGTCCTGCCCGTCGAGCCCGACGGGACGCTCCCGCTCGAGCAGCTCGATGCGCTCGCCGGCGACGCGCGCGTGAAGATCGTCGCGACGGGCTACGTCTCCAACGTCCTCGGCGGCTCGAACGACGTCCCGCGCATCGCGGCGTGGGCGCACGAGCGCGGCGCGATCCACGTCTGCGACGCGGCGCAGGCGGCGCCGCACAAGCGCGTCGACGTGCAGGCGCTCGGCAGCGACTTCGTCGCCGTCAGCGGCCACAAGATGCTCGGCCCGAGCGGGATCGGCTTCCTCTGGGGCCGGACCGACCTGCTGCTCGAGATGGACCCGTTCCTGACCGGCGGCCACATGATCCGCCGGGTGCGCGAGGACGAGACGACCTGGGGCGAGCTGCCGCACAAGTTCGAGGCGGGGACGGCGCCGATGGCGGAGGCGGTCGGCCTCGGCGCGGCGATCGACTACCTCGAGGCGGTGGGGCTGGAGGCGATCGAGCAGCACGAGCACGAGCTCGTCGCCCACGCGCTCGACCGGCTCGCCGAGATCCCGGGGATCACGACCTGGGGGCCGCCCGCCGACCGCCGCGCCGGCATCGTCAGCTTCGACGTCGCCGGCGTCCATCCGCACGACGTCGCGCAGATCCTCGACCTCTCAGGGGTCGCGATTCGCGCCGGCCACCACTGCTGCCAGCCGCTGATGGGCCGCCTCGGCGTCGTCGCCACCAACCGCGCGAGCTTCTACCTCTACACCGTGCCCGAGGAGATCGACCGGCTCGCCGAGGGCCTGCTCACGGTCAAGGAGACCTTCGGTGTCTGACCTCGAGCAGATGTACCGCGAGGTGATCCTCGACCACTACAAGAACCCACGCGGGCACGGTGCGCTCGAGCATGCGCACGCGCAGGCGGAGGGGCAGAACCCGCTCTGCGGCGACGAGGTGACGATCTTCGTCCGCTTCGGCGAGGACGGCGAGACGATCGACCAGGTGGGCTTCGAGGGGCGCGGCTGCGCGATCTCGCAGGCGGCGACGTCGATGCTGACCGAGATGGTGCAGGGCAGGAAGGCGGCGGAGGTCGCCGAGATGCCGAAGGAGCAGCTGCTCGAGGAGATCGGCATCCCGCTGACGCCGATCCGGCTCAAGTGCGCGATCCTCGGCCTCGGCGTGCTGAAGGTCGCGCTCCACCGCGCCAAGGGCACGCCGCTGCCGGCGGAGTGGCAGGGGCTCGCCGACGAGCTCGAGCTCGACTAGTGGCGCGCATCCACGTCGCGCCGCTCGCCGAGTTCGGCCCCGGGTCGGCGAAGATCGTCACGCTCGGCTGGACCTCGATCGGCGTCTACAACTGCGGCGGCGAGCTCTTCGCGCTCGAGGACCGCTGCTCGCACGACGACGGTCCCCTCTGCGAGGGCGAGTGGGAGGAGGACCTCTGCCGCGTCATCTGCCCGCGCCACGGCTCGGCGTTCGACCTGCGCAGCGGCCGCCCGCTGTCGCTGCCCGCCGTCGAGCCGGTCGAGACGTACCCGGTGATCGTCTCCGACGGGATCGTCGAGGTCGAAGTCTCCGAGTGAAGCGCTGCTGGGAGACGGCCGACCCGGCGTACAACGCCTACCACGACGAGGAGTGGGGCCGGCCGGTGCGCGACGAGCGCGGCCTCTACGAGCGGCTCTGCCTCGAGGGCTTCCAGTCCGGCCTCTCCTGGCTGACGATCCTGCGCAAGCGCGACGGGTTCCGCGCCGCGTTCGAGGGCTTCGAGCCCGAGCGGGTCGCCGCCTTCGGCGAGCGCGACGTGCGGCGGCTGCTCGCCGACGCCTCGATCGTCCGCCACCGCGGCAAGATCGAGGCGACGATCGCGAACGCGCGCGCGACGCTCGCGCTGCGCGAGGCGGGCACGCCGCTCCACGAGGTCTTCTGGTCGTTCGCGCCCGCACGTCACCGCCGGCCGCGGACGACCGCGGACTGGGCCGCCTCGACGCCCGAGTCGGTCGCGCTCGCGAAGGCGCTCCGCCGCGCGGGCTTCCGCTTCGTGGGCCCGACGACCGTGCAGGCGGCGATGCAGGCCTGCGGGGTCGTCAACGACCACCTCGCGACCTGCTGGGTGCGTCAGGCTGTCGAGGCGGAGCGGATCGCGGCCCTGACCGCGTAGGACCCGCCCGGCAGCGGCCTTGCGCTGCGCCAGGTGGCGACGCCGTTCCTCGCCGTCACGCGCACGACGTGCGCGACGGTGCTGCTGCCGCGGCGGACGTGGATCAGGACGCGGATGCCGCGGGCGGGCCGGCCGCCCGCGGTGACGACGACGGTGACGACGAGGTGCCCGTTCGCCCGGGTCGTGCGGACGCCCGCGACCCGCGGCCGCGGCGGCGGCGCCGGAGCGGGAGCCGGCGCGGGCGCCGGCGCCGGGGTGGGCGTGGGTGCGGGCGTCGGCGTCGGCGCGGGAGTCGGGGCAGGCGCGGGCGACGGCGGCGCCTGCACGGTCTCGACCTGCGTCGCCTGGCTGCCGTCGTCGAGGGTGGCGGTGATCGTCGGCGACCCGGCGGCGGTGTCGCTGTAGACGAACGAGGCCGAGGACGAGCCGGCCGGGATCGTCAGCGTCAGCGTCGGCGACCACGGGCCGCTCGCGGTCGCCGCGAACGTCCCGCCGGGCGAGCTCGAGCTCAGCGTCACCGTGCGCGAAACGGTCGCGGAGTCGGCGATGCCGTCTGTGGAGAGCTGCACCGTCAGCGCGCTCGTGGGCGTCCCCGTTTGCGCCGTCACCGGCGCGCTCGCGAAGACCGGCAGCGTCGGCGACCAGGTGGAGAAGTCCTGCCAGGCGGTCGTGAACGCGGCGCCGGCGACGGCGGTCGTGCACCAGGACGGGGCGCACGCCGACGCGCCGTTGCCGCTGTCGCCGATCGCCTGCGCGATCCGGGTCAGGATCGCGCCCGTCTGCGTCGTGTAGTCGCTCGAGGAGAGACCGAGCGTGTTGCTCGGCGCCCACGCGAAGCCGAACCGGTCGACCGGCATGCCGGCGGCGGCGTCGAGCGACCGCGCTGCGTCGACCTGCCCGGAGACGTAGTCCGCCATCGTCGCCTCGGGCACGGCCGTCCACCCGTACGCCGACGACCACGCCCAGGCGGCGTTGCCGAACGCGACGTAGCGGGCGTCGAGCAGCGAGCGCGCGTTCGCCGCTCCCGCCGGGCCGGCGTTCGCGAGCGCGAGCACGTGGCCCAGGTACTGGGCGGTCGCGGCGCTGCGGTCGGCGGGCGTCGAGCCGGCGACCGCGTAGTCGCGCACGTCGCCGTAGTTCTCCTGTGCCCAGTCGCTGACGTAGCCGGCCGCCTCGCTCCAGAACGCGCCGTCGGCGAGCCAGCCCTGCAGGTTGACCTTGTAGGTCGCGGACGCGCTCGGCTGGCCGACGCCGGTCACGAACGCGACGCCCTGGGTTCCGTCGTTCGCGAGCCCGTGCAGGAAGGCGAGTGCGTTCGCGCGTGCCTGGCCGGTGCCCGCGCGGACGGCCGACGAGAGCTCGTTCAGCGCCCACGTGTCGCCGGCGCTCGTGTCGAAGCCGGCGGCGGCCATGCGCTGGCGGGCGGCGACGCCGGCGTCGTACCAGGAGGAGCCGGTGCTCGAGACCCACCCCTGCCAGCCCGCGTAGCTGACCTCGTCGAGCGCATGGAACTGCGGGCCGAGCGCCCGGATCTGCGACGCCTGGCCGGAGCGCGCCTGCGTCTTGTCCGCCGCCAGCGGCGGCACCGAGATGTAGTACTGCGCGCACGGCGACGGCGACTGCGCGAGTGTGGTCGCGAGCCGCAGCCAGTCCGTCTGCGCGTAGAAGATCACCCGCGCCGCGCGGCAGTCCGCCGTCGCCTCGAGTGCGCGCGGGTGGGCGCGTGCGCGCGCGACCTCCGCGCGCCAGAGCGCGCGCGTCGCGGCCGGCGTCAGCGACGGCACCGGCGGTGCCGCGAGCGCGGACGGCGCCACGGCAAGCGCAGCGGCGGCGACCGCCGCGACCCTTCTCGCCAGGACCCCCAAGGCTCGGGCCATGGTAGCCCCGATACGATCGGCCGGTGCTCGACGACCGCGTGCGCGCCGTGCTCGACCGCCTCGCCGCCGAGGACGCACGCGAGCGCGAGCAGGGCCTGCCGCAGGCCGAGCGGATGCGGTCGGTCGAGCCGACGACGGGCGCGTTCCTCTACGCGCTCTGCGCGCCGCAGACCGACTGCGAGGTGCTCGAGCTGGGCGGCTCGCACGGCTACTCGACGGTCTGGCTGGGCGCCGCCGTCCGGCTGCTCGGCGGCCGCGTGCTGTCGCTCGAGCTCGACCCGGCGCGGGCCGAGGCGGCGCGGCGGAACGTCGACGAGGCCGGCCTCACGGACTGGGTGGACGTCGTCGCCGGCGACGCGCGGGCGCTGGTGCCGGGCATCGACGACGTCTTCGACGTCGTCTTCCTCGACGCGGAGAAGGAGCTCTACGAGGAGCTCTATGGGCTCGTGCGGCCGAAGCTCGAGCCGGGCGCGCTGGTCGTCGCCGACAACGTCCTCTCGCACGTCGAGACGCTGGGCGCCTACTCCGCGGCCCGCCAGGCCGACCCCGGCTGCGTCAGCGTCACCGTCCCGCTCGACCGCGGTCTCGAGCTGACCTCCGTCCTGACCGATTCGCTATCGTGAGCGATACCGCGGAAAGGAGGTGGTCCGGCGTTGGAGACTTCAAGTACGGGCAGTGGAGGTACCAGCTCGTAGAGGCGTGTCCCCGGGACCTGACGGGGAATCGCCTAACCAGCGTGGGGGACTCGCGTGAACGCGCCGCCTGATCGGCCGGAAGCGCCTCTACGAAGAACCAGCTGGTAACCGGATCGAGGGCCGCCGCGAGGCGGCCCTCGTCTTTTTGGCGAAGGGGTCAGAGACCACCGGCCGTCAGGACGAGGGCGACTGCGGCGGCGCTCATCAGCGCGAACGCGGTCCAGCCCATCGTCGTCGCGAGCGGCCCGTTCCGGTGGTCGCCCATCAGCTCCCGGTCGCGGGAGACCACGAGGACGATCAGGAGGAAGGGAGCGGCGGCCACGCCGTTGATCGTGGCGACGATCACGAGCAGACGGATCGGGTCGACGTGCAGCAGGGAGAGCAGCGTGCCGCCGACGGTTCCCAGGGCGACGAGCGCGTAGAAGACGGGCGCCTTGCGGACCGACCGGGAGAAGCCCCAGGGCTTGCCGAGGAGCCCCGCCATGCCGGCGGCGCCGGAGCCGGCCAGCACGGGGATCGCGAGCATCCCGGAGCCGATGAACCCGAGGGCGAAGAGCACGCTCGATGCCCGGCCCGCGAGCGGCTTCAGGGCGGCGGCCGCCTGCGCTGCGCTGGCGATCTTCGTCTCGCCGTGAGCGCCGAGCGTGGCCGCGGTGGCGACGATGATGGCGAACATGACGATGTTCGAGAACGCCATCCCGCTGAAGACGTCGAAGCGGCTCGTCCACTTCTTCTGACTGGCGTCCTCCTCCGACCGCTCGTCGAGCACGAGCGGCTGTTCGCCTCCGCGCGGCTCGTCTCGCAGTTCCTCGACGCGATGGACGGACTGCCAGAAGAACAGGTACGGCGAGATCGTCGTCCCGAGCACCGCGATCAGCAGCGCGAGGTACGCCGAGCTGAACGTGAAGGACGGCAGCACGGTCGCCCTGGCCACCTTCGGCCAGTGCGGGTGAGCGGCGACGAGCACCCCGAGGTAGGCGAGCAGCGCAAGGCACAGCAGCTTGAACGCTCGGGCGATTAGGTGGAACGAGCCCGCCATCACGAGCGCGGTCACGATCGTGCCGCCGAGGAAGGCCCAGATCCAGGTGGGGCCGGCATGGAGAAGGGTCATGCCGGAGCCGACCGCGAGCAGGTCGGCCGTGATGTTGAGCCCGTTCGCGACGATCAGCGCTGCGATCAGGACGACGAGCACGAGGCGTCTCCGCCCCGTGAATCGCGTCGCCGCGAGCTCGCCGAGGCTCTTCCCCGTCGCAAGTGCTGCGCGGTCGCAGATCTCCTGCACCGCCGCCATCAACGGCAGGGTGATCAGCGCGGGCCACAGCAGCCCGTAGCGGAACTGCGCGCCGGCCTGCGCGTAGGTGGCGATCCCGGATGGGTCGTCGTCCGAGGCGCCGGTGACGAGACCCGGGCCAAGGGCGTGCAGGTACACACGCCAGGCGGGACCCGTCGTCGCCTCGGTGAGATCGACGCGCGAGCGGTCCTCGAAAGGCGGCTCGTCGGTGTCGTTGGGCGCTTGAGCCGCCACGACGCACCCCCTACGTGCCCGTATTGCCCATCCCGAAAACGGGCTCCGGGGCGACAGGCCTCAGACGCTGCGGCGGATTTGCTCGTCGAGCGGCAACAGCGGCAGCCGGAAGGTGTCGACCGCCTCGGAGCCCGCCGGCACCTGGTCGCCCGCGGCGATCATCGCCACCTGGTCGCTCGTCAGCGGCGCGCCGGGCGCCCACTGGGTCAGCTGCGCGCCCGTCCGTGCGACCGAGAACGGCACGTGCACCAGCGCACGGCGCTTGCCGAGCACGCGCGCGATCGTCCGGTAGAGCTCGTCCCACGTCACCACGTCGGGGCCGCCGAGCTCGAACAGCTTGTTCGCGGCGTGCGGGTGCTCGACCGCCGCCGCGACGTACGCAGCGACGTCGTCGACCCAGATCGGCGCGAGCTTCTGCACACCCGGCCCGATCACCGTCACGACCGGCGAGAGCCGCACCTGACGGACGAACGTCGGCAGCGCGCCGCCGCGGCCGAAGACGAAGCTCGGCCGGAAGATCACATGCTCGAGCCCCGAGCCGGACACCTCCTGCTCCATCGCCCACTTCGCCGCGAAGTACGGCGTCGTGTCCTTCGTCGTCGCGCTCGTGCCGAGCGCGCTCATCAGCACGAAGCGCTCGACACCCGCGTCCCGCGACGCCGCGACGAGATCCTGCATGCCCTGCGTCATCACGCGGTGGAAGTCCTGCGGCCGCCCGGTGAGGATCGCGACGAGGTGGACGACATGCGTGCAGCCGTCCACAGCGGCGCGGAGGCTCGCGGCGTCGGTGACGTCGCCCTGCACCACCTGCGCGCCGAGCCCGGCCACGTGCGTCGCCCGGTCGGGCCGGCGCACGAGCACGCGCACGTCGCGTTCCTGCGCGCGCAGCGCAGCGACGACGCGCGTGCCGACGAACCCGGTTCCGCCGGTGACGAGGATCCTCACGTGAAGTTCTTCCAGTACTGGGACGCGGTCGGGCCGCGCTGGCCCTGGTACTTCGAGCCGAGCTCGCCGCTGCCGTACGGCTTCGCCGCCGCCTCCGTCATCTTCATGAAGGAGATCTGCCCGATCTTCATCCCCTCGTAGATCGTGATCGGGAGGTTCGCGACGTTCGACAGCTCGAGCGTCACGTGCCCGTCGAAGCCGGGGTCGATGAACCCGGCGGTCGAGTGGATCAGCAGGCCGAGGCGTCCGAGCGAGGAGTTGTGGGTCGGGACGTAGCGCTTCGTGACGAGGAACTGCCCCCGCGGCGACGAGACCTCGATGCACCGCACGGGCACGCTCGGCACGCGGCGGACATCGACGATCGCGCGGCAGCGATGGAACCGGCCGGAGACCTTCTGCCGGCCAGCCTTGCGGCGGAGGCGGAAGATCGCCTCCCAGGCCATGAACTGCACCTCGTACTTCGGGCCGCAATCGCGGCCGTCCAGCACCGCCCGCCCTTCTGCCACCGTGGGACGGAAGCCGAGGCTGGCCACGAGCTCCGCGTACTGCTCGGCGAGGTCGCGCTTGACCGTCGTCAGGTCGCAGCGCCCGAGCTTGTCGACGTAGCCGTCTGTGTCCATCAGCCCTTCGAGCAGGGCGAAGCGCTGCTCGATCGATGCTCGCAGGTAGATGTCGGGGATCGCCTTAGCGCCGAGCAATCCGAGGTCGCGGAGCTTGCTCGAGAGCGATTCGTTGCGGACGTAGCGGCCGGTCGCCACGTCTCGCGTATGCCCCGCACCGCCGATCCGGTACGTGAGTGGGCGCGTCCGCTGCGCCGCGACCGCGTAGCCGGCCTGCGCCACCTCGTCGAGGATCTCCTGCTCTGCGCATGTGATCTCGGCCTTCGTCGACGTCCCGTCGCCGATCCAGACGCCCAGCACGTAGGGGTCGATCGGGAGCTCCCGTTCCGGGTAGTCGGCGGGCAGGGCGAGCTCCACGTGGTGGTTCCGCTCGCGGCCGGCGCCGAGGCTCTCGGCGATCTCGCGTGTCGTGCGCACCTGCCCCATCCGCCGGCCGTGCACGCGCCCCTGCTTGTCGACGGTCACCCACTGATGCGCCTCGTCGCAGACGATCGTCGTGCCGTCCGAGAACCTGACCTCGCAGCATGGACGGCGTGACAGCGGCTCGGTCGCCGCGACGACGACGGTCGGGTCCCCTTGGTCGGTGAAGACGATGTCGCCGACCCGGAGCTCGCCCATCGTCGTCCAGCCGCTCGGTGTGGGCACCGGCGTGTCGAGGGCGAGCGCCTTCCCCTCGAGCCTCGCGACCAGGTCGTCGGGCAGCGCGACGCGCTCGCGCGTCGAGCCGAGCACGAACTCACCGGGGTGGAGGATGAACGGCTCGTCGCCCGAGATCTCGACGAGCTCGGTCAGCGCCTCCTGCGGCTGCTTGACGTCGATGTAGGGGTATCGCGCGTTGTGGAAGACGCGAAACGCCCCGTCGACGCGCACGTCGACGCTCGACGGCTGCAGCAGCGACTCGTCATACGGGTCGATGACGATGCGGCCCTCGGCGATGAGGCGGGCGATGGTGCGGTCGCTGAGAACCACACGCGGATTCTTCCATCAGGGCGTCGGCGAGGGCGCGCAGGCCCTTCAGGAACGCGGCGCGCTCCTCCGCGGTGAGCGCGTCGAGGGCGTGCTCGAGCGGGCGGCGACGGCGCGCGAACCAGCGCCGCACGGCCGCCGCGGTGTCGTCGTGCAGCCCGACCACCGTGCGCCTGCGGTCCTCCGGGTCCTCGCGGCGGACGAGGAGCCGGTGCTCCTCGAGCTCCCGGGCCAGCTTGCTCGCCGCCGGCAGCGTCAGCCCGAGCGCCTGTGCGACCTCGCCGACCGTGCGCTCCCCCTCGCCGGCGACGTGCGCCAGCACCGCGACGTGGCGCCGCGCGAGCGGCGGCTCGCCTTCCACCAGCGCCAGGAGCTCCGCCGTCGGCCGGCGCCGCGCCCAGAGCCCGCGCATCACCCGTCGCAGGAGCTGCCCCAGCTCGTCCGTATCAGTTATCATCGGATAACTATTATCGAGGGATCAGGAAGGAGGTGAGCGTACCCATGTGCGGAGGACATCGCCACCGCCGCGGCTTCCCGAGCCGCGAGCAGCTGAACGAGCGGCTCCAGAGCTACCGGGAGTACCTGGAGAGCGAGCTCAAGAACGTCCAGGAGCTGATCGAGCGCCTCGGCGACGCGCCGGCGCCGCAGGCGTGACCCCGTCCGCGGTGCGGGCTCAGGCCCGCGCCGCGGGCACGTAGTAGCGCTCGGCGTACTCGATCACGGTCCGCGCCATCGAGAAGCGCGGCGCCAGCTCTGCGATCGAGCGTCGCATCATCTCCGTCCAGGCTGCGCGGTCGCCGAACCGCGGCACGACCTCGTCCTCGAGCAGGCGGTACAGCTGCTCGGCGTCGGCCTCGTCGGAGCCGCCGTCGATCGCCCAGCCGTACGCCGGGTCGTACGCCTCGGCCCACCAGCCGTCGAGCACGGAGAGGTTGAGGACGCCGTTCACCGCCGCCTTCATGCCGCTCGTGCCCGAGGCCTCGTAGGGCCGTCGCGGCGTGTTCAGCCAGATGTCGCAGCCGGGGATGATCGTGCACGCGAGGTCGATGTCGTAGTCCTCGAGGAAGACGACGCGGCCGGCGGCGCGGCCGCGCGAGAGCTCGACGATCGCCTGCATCACGTCCTTGCCGGGCGCGTCCTGCGGGTGCGCCTTGCCGGCGACGACGATCTGCACGGGCAGGGCGAGCAGGCGCTCGAGGTCTGTGAAGACGAGGCCCGCGCGCTTGTACGTGGCGAAGCGGCGCGCGAAGCCGATCGTCAGCAGCTCGGGGTCGAGGCGGGCCAGCTCGACGAGCCGGTCGCGCCGGCCCGCGTGCACGCGCCAGAGCGCGTCGCCGTCGAGCTCGTGCACCGCCGGCCAGTTGCCGTGCTCCGGAGCCGCCTCCGGCCGCACACCCACCGACCGCAGTAGCTCGGCCAGCTCCGCGGACAGCCAGGTGCCGAGGTGGACGCCGTTCGTGATCGCGTCGATGGGCAGGTCCAGCTCGCGCCACATCTCGCGCGCCACCTCGCCGTGCAGCTCCGAGACGCCGTTCGCGTGGGCGGAGAGCCGCAGCGCGAGCGGCGTCAGGCCGAAGCCGTGCCCCTCCTCCGAGTGGCCGAGGGCCAGCAGCCGCTCGGGCGAGATGCCCGCGCGCTCGGCGAGCGGGCCGACGTACTCCAGCACCAGCTCGTTGCCGAAGACCTCGTTGCCGGCCGGGACGGGTGTGTGCGTCGTGAAGACGGTGCAGCGGCGGACGTGCTCCAGCGCCTCGTCCGTCGAGAGCCCCTCCTCGACGAGCAGGCGCGTGCGCTCGATCGTCAGGAAGGCCGAGTGGCCCTCGTTGACGTGGTAGACGCTCGGCGAGATGCCGAGCGCCGCGAGCGCGCGGACGCCGCCGACGCCGAGCAGGAGCTCCTGGCGGATGCGGTGCCGGCGGTCGCCCCCGTAGAGCGCGTCCGTCACCCACGGCACGTCGAGCAGGTACAGCGGCACCGAGCCGACGTCGTGGCGCCAGACGGCGGCCTTGACGAGCTCGCCCGCGAGGTCGACCTCGACCGTGACCGGCTCGCGGTGGAGCCCCAGCTCCCGCGGGTCGACCTCGGCGTAGGCCTCCGTCTGCCGGCCGCTCTCGGAGAGACGCTGCACGAAGTAGCCGCCGCGGTAGAGCAGGCCCACGCCGACCATGGGGACGCCGAGGTCGTTCGCCGCCTTCAGGTGGTCGCCCGCGAGGACGCCGAGGCCGCCGGAGTAGATCGGGAGCCGCGCCTCGACTCCGAACTCCATCGAGAAGTAGGCGACGAGCAGACCGTCGTCGGCCCCGTGCGTCTCGGTCCACCAGGTCGTGGTCGCGTTCATGGTCTCGGTCATGCGCCGCGGCGGAAGCTAGCGAAAAGGGCGGCTACGGGTTCGGGGTGAACGTGATGACCGGCGAGAGCCGGACGGTGCCGTCGAGGCCGCGCGCGACGGCGACCGCCTGCACGCGCTCACGCTTCTTGAACGTACCGGGGTCGACGAACCCGCGGTACGGCGCCGAATCGTCGATCGCCACGCGCTGCCACGCCCGGCCCGGCCGGCGGATCGCGAAGGCGACGCTGACGGGCGGGCCGGGGACCGTCGCCTGGAGGAGCTCGTACGAAGTCAATGCGTCGGGCGAGGCCGTCAGCTTCGGCGTCCCCGGGCCCGCCTTCGGGATCGCGGAGCCCGGCACCGCGAGCAGCGCCGAGACGGGCGGGATGGTCAGCCGCAGGGTCGATCCGGACGGCGTCGCCGTGCCGGTGCCGTAGGGCACCGTCCAGGTCGCGTTCGGCGTCGCGACCGGGACGCTCACCGTCGCCGCGGTCGTGCCGTTGTTGAACGCCGTCAGCACTTCGCTGCCGGCCGAGAAGTCGATCCGCGAGACGACGAGCACCGCGTCCTTCGCGTCGCGCACGAACGACGCGCCGGTCGAGAGAGCCGGGTACGCGTCGCGCAGCTTCGCGAGCTGCGCGAGCTCGCCCTCGAGCGGATTCGTCGTCACGTCGAACGACGAGCCCGTGCCGATCGGCGGGCCGCCGACGCGCGGCTGCGTCTGCCAGTCGGGCACCTGCGTCGGGAACATCTCCTGGCGCGCCGCCTGGTCGCCGCCCGAGCCGATCATCCCCACCTCGTCGCCCCACTGGACGACCGGCGCGCCGCGCAGCAGGTAGAGGAGGTCGTAGCCGAGCTCGACCCGCTGGAGCAGCTCCGCGGGCGTGAGCCCCGGCGCCTGCGAGAGGATCTGCTGCGCGCCCCGGCCCATGTCGTGGTTGCCCAGGAAGGTCGGGAACGCCGGCTCGGCGCCGTTCGGCGTCCGGAAGTAGTCGTCGTCCTGCAGCCGGTGCGCGAGGCCGGAGGCGCCGGACGCGCCGGCCGCGTAGGCGGTCGCCACCTGCTGGAACGGGAAGTCGAGCACCTGCGGCAGGCCGCGCGTGCGCACGAAGTCGGACAGGTCGACGGAGTCGTTCAGCGTCACCTCGCCGAAGATCGGGAAGTCCGCGACGCCGGCCGCGCGCGCGGCGGCGCGGATCTTCGGCACCCAGAGCCCGAAGAAGGCAGCGTTGACGTGCTTCGCCGTGTCGACGCGGAAGCCGTCGACATGGAACGTCGTGATCCACCACGAGTAGATCTGCGTCAGCCCATTCATCACGTTCGGCTTCTCGGTGAACAGGTCGTCCAGCCCGTAGAAGTCGCCCTGCTCGAAGCACTGCTGGTCGCACGAGCCGAAGTCGATGTTGCCGCGGTCGTGGTAGTTGAGCGGGTCGTTCAGCCACGCCGGGCTCTTCGCGTGCGCCTGCGCCGGCGGCACGTAGGGCACCTCCGGCATGTAGCGGGCTGCCAGGCACGGGAAGTGCTTCGACGTCACGTACCTCGCAGGGTCGAAGAAGTGCCCGTGGCAGTCGCGGAACGGGATGTCCGAGTAGGTGGCGCCGTTCTCGAGCTGGACGACGTCCGCCGTGTGGTTGACGACGACGTCGAGGTAGACCTTCAGCCCGAGCGCGTGCGCGGCGTCGACGAAGCTCGCGAAGTCCTGGTTCGTGCCGAGGTGCGGGTCGACCGTCTGGAAGTCGAGGCCCCAGTAGCCGTGGTAGGCGGCGCTCCCGTTCTCGACGGGGTCCTGCTTCAGCACCGGCGTCACCCAGATGGCGGTGAAGCCGAGGTTCTTGATCCACTGGAGGCGCGCCGTCAGCCCCTTCAGGTCGCCGCCGTGGTAGTAGGCGGTGTCGGTGGGGTCGTAGCCGGTGACGACCCTCGTGCCCGAGAGGCCGCCCCGGTCGTTCGAGGGGTCGCCGTTCGCGAACCGGTCGGGCATCACGAAGTAGATCCGCTGCGATGCGAGCGACGACTGCGCCGGCAGCTGCTCGAGCGGCGCCAGGGCCGCGCCCGTCGGCGGCCCCGCGCTCGAGCCGGCGAGCGCCATCCCGGTCGCTGCCAGCGCGGCGACCGCGAGCGCGCTAGCGAAGCGGCGCACCCGTCGCTTCGTCGAAGAAGTGCAGCTTCGCCGTGTCGATCGCCACGGGCACCGCATCGCCGAGGTGGAGCTGGACGTGCGGTGGGAACGAGGCGACCAGGTTCGGGCGCGCGCCGACCACGGTCTCCGCGCCGCCGTCGCTGGCGAGCGTCTCCTCCTCCTCGGCCGCCTCGGCCTTGATCTGGCGCGCGTCGACGCGGAAGTACGCCATCGACTCGCCGCCGAGCGCCTCGACCAGCTCGATCCGCGCCGTCAGGGACGGGAGGTCGGTGCGCTCCTGGCCGGGATGCACGTCGCCGGCGCGGATGCCGACGATCACCGGTCTGCCGTCGAACTCGCGCAGGCGCGGGTAGCTCTTGAGCGCCTCGTCGGCGATCGCCAGCACGTTGCCGCCGAGGTTCACCGAGACGCCGCCGTTGACCGAGGCGGTCGCCTCGAGGAGGTTCATCGGCGGAGTGCCGATGAAGCCCGCGACGAACAGGTTCTCTGGGCGGTCGTAGAGGCGCTGCGGCGCGTCCACCTGCTGCAGCACGCCCTTGTTCATCACGGCAACACGGTCCCCCATCGTCATCGCCTCGACCTGGTCGTGCGTGACGTAGATCGTCGTCGTGCCGAGCTGCTGCTGGAGGTGCGCGATGTCGGCGCGCATCTGCACGCGCAGCTTCGCGTCGAGGTTCGAGAGCGGCTCGTCCATCAGGAACACCTGCGGCTTACGCACGATCGCGCGACCCATCGCGACCCGCTGCCGCTGCCCGCCCGAGAGCTCCTTCGGCTTGCGGTCGAGGTACGGCATCAGGTCGAGCAGCTTCGCCGCCCAGGCGACGCGCTCGTTGATCACGCTCTTCGGCTCCTTGCGCAGCCGCAGGCCGAAGGCGATGTTCTCCGCGACGCTCAGGTGCGGGTAGAGCGCGTAGTTCTGGAAGACCATCGCGATGTCCCGCTCCTTCGGCGACACGTCGTTGACGACGCGGCCGCCGATCTTCAGCGTGCCGTCCGAGATCTCCTCGAGGCCGGCGACCATGCGCAGCGCCGTCGTCTTGCCGCAGCCCGACGGCCCGACGAGCACGAGGAACTCGCCGTCGTTCACGCCCAGGCTGAGGTCGAAGACCGCCTGGACGCCGTTGTCGTAGATCTTGTCGACCTCGTCGAAGGCGACGTCAGCCATGAGTGACTTCCTTTCAGGCGGTCCTTCGCCGCACGGGCGCACAGGGTGGGTGAGATGCAAGGACGCAGGGAGCGGGCGTATGCAGTGCATACGGCCGCGACTGAGGACGCAGCAGATCGCCCGGCCTGGGTGTCCGTGCGGCACAAGGTTCGGCCTGGAAGGGAGTCACACAATCCTCCAGATCGAGACGTGAGAGCTTTCGTAGAGCGGCTCGAGCGACGAGAACGGGTACTCGATCTCCTCGGGGACGCGCGAGACCTGGCAGAGCAGCCGCTCCTCGCGCGTCTCGCGGAGGTAGGCGACGGTGTCCGCCGAGGCGTGCACGAAGCGGACGCCGCCGCGGGCGAGCGCGGGCTGCGTGCGGCGCAGGCGCGCGAGCGCGCGGTAGCGCTCCAGCGTGACCGCGTCCCACGTCTCGGGGCGGTCCCAGGGCATCGGGCGGCGCCCGTCTTCGCCCCACGCGCCCTCGAGGCCCAGCTCGTCCCCGGCGTACACGACCGGGACGCCGGGCGTCGTCATCTGCAGGCCGATCCCCGCGTGCACGAGCTCGCGGTCGCCGCCGACGACCGTGCGGAACCGCGGCGTGTCGTGCGAGTCCAGTTGCAGCCACGAGTTGACGACGGCCTGCCACGGCACGCCGCTGCGGAAGCGGCGCATCACGGCGGCGAGGTCGTGCGCCGCGTAGGCCGGCGCCGGGGCGGACGTGAAGACGTCCTCGAGGTGGGCGTCGTCGCGCAGCCACCACCAGGTCGGCCGCAGGAAGCCCGCGTAGTTCATGACGCCGTGCCAGCCGGTGCCGTCGAGGTCGTCGCGGTAGTCGTGGCCGTGCTCCGCGACCACGAGCGCGCCGCCGGCGGCGTCGCGCGTCCAGCGGGCGACCTCGTGGTTCACGTCGACGTCGCGGTAGCGGCCGACCATGTTCGCGACGTCGATCCGCCAGCCGTCGAGGCCCGCGTCGAGCCACTTCCGGATCACCGCGTACATGTGCTCGTGCAGGCGCGCGCTGCCCCAGTTCAGCTTCGGCAGCGACTGCACGTTGAGCCAGGTCGCGTACCCGTGCGGCAGCGACTCGTCGAAGTAGTAGAAGTCGCGCTCCGTCGCAAACCACTCGTGCTTCACGCCCGTGTGGTTCAGCGTCAGGTCGCCCACGAGCCGGAGGCCGCGCGCGTGCGCGGCGCGCGCGAGCGACACGAGCGCCTCGTCGCCGCCGAGCAGCGGGTCGACGGCGTCGAACGTCGTCGCGTCGTAGCGGTGCGTGGAGCCGGCCGGGAAGAACGGCGTCAGGTAGACGAACGAGGCGCCCAGCGACTCGATGTGGTCGAGGTGCCGCTCGATGCCCGGCAGGTCGCCGCCGAACCACTCGAGCGGGTTCGTGCGCCCGCGACCGGCCGGCAGCTCGTCCCAGCGCCGTGGGAGGAACGCCTCCGGCGGCGTGCGGTCAGCGCCCGAGCGCGCGAAGCGGTCGGGGAAGATCTGGTAGCCGACCGAGCCGGCGTGCCACGAGGGGGCGTCCCCGAGCGCGAAGACGAAGTCGTCCGCGCCGCCGACGTCGTGCGGGTGCACGCCCATCCCGTTCACCCACGCGTAGCCCAGGTCGCCGCCCGAGACGAGGAAGCGGTAGCGCGTCGACGGGTTCATCACCGGGAAGCGGGCGCTCCACCACGTCTCGTCCTCGGTCTCCTGATCGACCTTCGCAGGGATCGTCGTCGGCTCGCCGTCCCAGCCCGTGCGCAGCAGCACGCGGGCGGCCGCGCCGCGCCGGGTGCGCAGGCGCACGACCGCCTCGCCGCCGAGCTCGTCCGGCCGCTCCAGCACGTACAGCTCCGAGCCGTCGTGATGGGGCTCCTCGAGCAGCGTCGACACCTCGGCGATCGCGCTCATCTCAGCCCTTGACCGAGCCCGCGGTCAGGCCGCTGACGATCCAGCGCTGGAGGAACATGAAGAGCGCCGCGACGGGGATGGCCGCGAGCAGCGCGCCGGCGGCGAACGGGCCCCACGTCTTGTCGTACTGGTTCGAGATCAGCTGGTACATGCCGACGGGGAGCGAGAAGCGGTTCGTCGTCTGCAGGATCGTCGAGGCGATCACGTACTCGTTCAGCGTGAAGACGAACGAGATCAGCGCGACGACCGCGAGCACCGGCGCCGCGAGCGGCAGCACCACGCCCCAGAAGATCTGCGCGGCGGTCGCGCCGTCGACGCGCGCCGACTCGTCGAGCTCGGTCGGGATCGTGTCGAAGAAGCCCTTCATCAGCCACGCCTGCACGCCCATCGACCCGCCCAGGTAGACGACGATCAGCGCGAGCAGCTGATTGAGGCCGAGGGCCGGGAAGATGCCGCCGAGGTTGAGGACGATCAGGTAGATCGCCGCGACCGCCACGAACTGCGGGAACATCTGGATCAGGAGCAGGAACATCATCCCCATGCGCCGGCCCTTGAAGCGGAAGCGGCTGAACGCGTAGGCGGCGAGCGCGCCGAGAATCGTGGTGAAGAGCGCGGTCAGGCCGGCGATCAGCATCGAGTTGAGGAACCAGCGCGGGTATGGAAAGTCCTGGATCGCGCCGGTGTTGCCGACGACGTGGTTGTGGATCAGGTCGCTGAAGTGCTGCAGCGTCAGGTGCGACGGGATCACCGACGCGGTCTGGAGGGAGTTGTTCGCGCTGAAGCTCGACGAGACGATGTAGACGACCGGGAAGAGCGACACGCAGACGGCGACGACGCCGACGATGTGGCGCCACCAGGTGTCCTTCAGCTTGGGCCGCGACCGCGGCGCGTCGCGGCGCGTGCGCGCGAGCACGGTGGCCGCGATGCGCGGCGCGGTGACGGTGGTGGGGGCGAGGTCTGCTTCGCTCATGCTCCCGCTCCGGCGCCGGCCAAGCCGGCACCTCCGCTCCTTATGAGCTCCGTCGAGCCTACGCTCATCGCATCGTCTCCAGGGTCTTGGTGCGCCAGAACGAGACGCCCGAGATCAGCGCGACGATGAAGAAGATGATGATCGCGACGGCGCTGGCGAGCCCGTAGTCCGAGCCCTTGCCCGAGGCGATCGCCACCTTGTACGTGTAGCTGATCAGGATGTCCGTGTTGCCCGCGATCGAGGACGAGCCAGTGTACGGGCCGCCGCCGGTCAGCAGGTAGACGTTGTTGAAGTTGTTGAAGTTGAACGCGAACGAGGCGATCATCAGCGGCGCCACCGCGACCAGAAGCAGTGGCATCGTCACGCGCCGGAAGATCTGCCAGGGGCCGCCGCCGTCGACGCGCGCCGCCTCGGTCAGCTCGTCCGGGATCGACTGGAGCGCGCCGAGCGAGACGAGGAAGAAGTAGGGGGTCGTCAGCCAGACGCTGACGAGCACGACGGCGATGCGCGGCCACGAGATGAACGGCAGCCACGAGAAGACGTTCCCGCCGAACAGCCACGGCACGTGCATGTGGAACACGCGGTTCACGACGCCGAAGTCGTCGTTCAGCAGCCCGGCCCAGACGAGCAGCGAGAGGAAGCCCGGGATCGCGTAGGGCAGCACGAGGATCGAGCGGTAGGTCCGCTGGAACCGCATCCCCCTCTTGTCGAGGGCGATCGCCAGGAAGAGCCCGCACGCGAACGAGAGCAGCACGACCGCGGCGGCGAACGCGAACGTCCAGAGGAAGATCGAGATGAACGGCTTGCGGACGAGCGGGTCGTTGACGATCCGCCCGAAGTTGTGGAGGCCCCGGTACGCCTTCCAGCCGGGCTCGAGCTCCTCGTTCCCGGCGACGAAGGAGCCGGCCCCGTTGTCGCGGAAGACCTTGCCGTCGCTGATCCGCGTGAACGTGTTCGCCGTCGGGTCGAAGCGCAGCGTCGGCGCGAGGTCGACCGCGATCTGGGTGCCCTGCGGCTGGATCGACGAGCCGCCGCCCGTCGGCACCTGGTACGTCCGCAGCTGCTGGTCGAGCGCGAACAGGGCCGCGCCGTGGACCAGCGTGTAGCCCGTCGCCGACGTCGGGACCCCGGTCGGCCCGATCGTCACCGAACCCTGCGCGAGCGGCGTCAGGCCCTTCGGCGTGCCGACGTACGCCTTCTTCGTCGTCTCGTCGTGCAGCAGCAGCACGAGCTTGCCGGAGGCGTCGTGCGCCGGCGCCAGGTCGTACTGGTGGCCGTTCGGCGGCTGCTGGAGCGAGTTGACCTGGATCGCGGCGATCGCCTGCGACTTCGTGAGGATGTGCCCGGTCGAGTAGTTCGAGAAGGCGACGTTGATCGTGTAGACGATCGGGACGATCTGGAAGCCGACGAGGAACACCGTCCCCGGGACCAGGAACTTCGCCGGCAGCGACCACGTGCCCGGGACGAGGTAGAGCCAGTCGATCAGCGCGGTCGCGACGACCACGACGGCGAGCGCGGGCCAGCGGTGGTGCGAGATCAGGACGTAGGCGGCCCACGCGACGAGCGCGTTGACCGCGCAGAGGAACGAGATCTTGATCGCGTAGCCGACCGTCCCGGAGAAGAACGCGATCGAGCGGGCGATCAGCCCCGGGTGGAACACGGGCTGCTCGGCGGCGGGGGCAGGTGCGGTTGTGCTGGCCACGCGCTCCTGGGGTGGAAGTGGGGCGGGCGCCCGCAGGCGCCCGCCCGGTGGTGCGTTCTGCTTAGCCGATCTTGTCGGCGATCGAGCGTGCAGCGCCCTTGAAGGAGCGCACGGCGGGCATCGCGCCCGCGCCCTTCGTCGAGCGGACCCACGCCTGGCCGAGATCGCTCCAGACGCTGGCCATCTGCGGGATGTTCGGCATCGGGACGCCGCCCTTGCCGGCCGCGCCGAACTGCGCGAGGACCGGGTCGGTCGCCTTGGCCTTGATGTTCGCCGGCGCGCGGCCGCCCGCAGCGGCGAGCTGCGTCTGGGCGGAGGGCGTCGAGAAGAAGTTGACGACCAGATCCTTGGCCGCCGCGTCGACGTTGTGCGCCGTCGCGTACTTCGTGACCATCATGCCGTTGACGCCGAGGAACGGCACCGCCGGCTTGACGATCGCCGGGATCTGCTCGACGGCGAACTTGATGCCGGCCTTCTCGACGTCCGAGACCGCCCACGGGCCGGTGACCCAGAACGGGGTCTGGCCCTTCGTGAAGGCGGAGTCGCAGGTCGAGTAGTCGGTCTTCGAGTTGATCAGGCCTTCCTTGTTCCACGCGTCGATCATGTGCGCGTTCTTGATGAACGCCGGGTTCGCGACGCCGATGTTCGAGGGGTCGAGGTTGCCCGCGCTGTTCGTGCCGAAGACGTAGCCGCCCAGGCCGGAGAAGAACGGGTACATGTGGTACGCGTCGCCGCCGGAGCCCTGCTGGACGCAGATGCCGAAGGCGAGATGGTTCTTCTTCTTGTACTTCAGCGCCGCCGCCTCGACCTGCGCCCAGGTCTTCGGGAGCGGGGTCAGCGTCGTGTTGACGAGGAGGCCGATGTTCTCGACCTGCACCGGGATGCCGTACAGCTTCTTGACGGCGGTGCCGTACGAGAAGGCGTCCAGCGTGTACGCCGGGAACTGCGCCTTCACCGTGGCGCTCGGGTAGAGGGGCTCGACGAGGCCGTTGGCAGCGAGCTGCCCGGTCCAGTCGTGCGCGGCGACGACGACGTCGGGCGCGCTCGCAGCCGCCACGGTGCCGAGGTCGGTCTCGATGTGCCCGAAGTCCTTGGTCACGACCTGCACGGTCGTGCCGTTCGCGGCCGCCCAGGTGTCGGCGACCTTGGTGATCGCGGGGGCACGGTTCGCATCCGTCCAGATGACGATCGTCGTGCCCGCCTTGTGCGCGGCGGCCGCGGAGGCGGCGACCACTGCGGCGAGCGCGGCCGCGAGGCCGAGCAGCGCCCAGGTGCGCTTGAGCGAGGTGTGCATCAATGCCCTTCCATGCTTGGGGACAGAACGACACGGGCCAGCTGGGGACAGGCGCCAATTGCCGAGTCTAGAGGGGTTTCCCCGGGGCTGGCAATGGGCCGACACGACCCGGACTTCATGCTTTTGGTCCTATCGGACCGTGGTTCGGACGGCCTACGGCATTCCTCGGCGTTCATTGCGGTTTCTCCGCGGTCATCCCGCCGGGGTGCCTGTATCCGGTCCATGCACGTATGCAGGCAAGCCGCAGGGTGCGCTACGCTCGGGGTATGGCGGCCACGCGCACGATCGACCTTCGCACCGACGTCCCGGGGCCCCGCTCGCGGGCGGTGCTCGAGCGGCTCGGCGCGAGCGTCGCGTCGCCGCTCGCGATCACGTTCCCGGTGGTCGCCGAGTCGGGCAGCGGCGCCACGCTGACCGACCTCGACGGGAACGTCTTCATCGACTTCGCGGGCGGGGTCGGCTGCCTCGCGGTCGGCCATGCGCACCCGCAGGTGGTGCGCGCGGCGCAGGAGCAGCTCGAGCGCTTCGCCCACACCGACTTCACGGTCGTGCCGTACGAGGTCTACGCCGCCCTCTCCGAGCGGCTCCTCCGGCTGGCGCCGATCGCCGGCCCCACCAAGGCGGCGTTCTTCAACGCGGGTACCGAGGCGGTCGAGAACGCGGCCAAGTTCGCCCGCGCCTACACCGGCCGGCCGGCGCTGATCGCGTTCGAGGGCGCCTTCCACGGCCGCACGCTGCTCTCCCTCTCGCTCACCTCGAAGACGCATCCGTACAAGGCTGGCCTCGGCCCGTTCGCGCCCGAGGTGTACCGGGTGCCGTTCCCGAACGCGTTCCGCGGCCCGACGACCGACGAGGCGCTGAGCGCTCTCCAGCGGGCGTTCGCGACGCTCGTCGCCCCCGAGACCGTGGCGGCGATCGTGGTCGAGCCGGTCCAGGGCGAAGGTGGGTTCATCCCCGCCCCCGTCGAGTTCATGCGCGGCCTCCGCGAGGTCTGCGACGAGCACGGGATCGTGCTGGTGTGCGACGAGGTCCAGACGGGCTTCGGCCGCACCGGGCGCTTCTTCGCCGTCGAGCACTTCGACGTCGAGCCCGACCTCGTGACGGTCGCGAAGTCGATCGCCGGCGGGCTGCCGCTCTCCGGCGTCCTCGGCCGGGCCGAGATCATGGACGCCCCGGCGGAGGGCGGCGTCGGCGGCACGTACGTCGGCAACCCGGTCGCCCAGGCCGCCGCGCTCGCCGTCCTCGACGTGATCGAGGAGGAGGAGCTGGTCGCGCGCGCGGCCGAGATCGGCGCGACGATCCGGGAGCGGATGGAGTCCTGGCGGCACCGCTACCCGCAGGTCGGCGACGTCCGCGGCCTCGGCGCGATGCTCGCGATCGAGCTCGTCGAGGACCGGGAGACGCTGCGGCCGGCGCCGGCGCTCGCCTCGCGCGTGGTCGAGGAGGCGCTCAGGCGCGGCCTCCTGCTGCTGAAGGCCGGCGTCCACGGCAACTGCATCCGGGTGCTCGTGCCGCTCGTGATCGCCGAGGACGAGCTGGACGAGGCGCTCGCGGCCTGGGAAGCGGCGCTCGCCGCCGCGCTTTAGCCCCGGCGCGCGCGGGGTACCCTCACCGGCGATGGTTGGTGAGGTCCTGGTCGACCGCTACGAGCTCGAGGAGCTCGTCGGCACGGGCGGCATGGCAAGCGTGTTCCGCGCGCACGACCGCCTGCTCGATCGCAAGGTCGCGCTGAAGGTCCTCCACCAGCAGTACACCGAGGACGACGAGTACCTCGACCGGTTCCGGCACGAGGCCCGCGCGGCGGCGGCGCTCTCCTCGCACCCGAACATCGTCACGGTGATCGACCGCGGCGAGCAGGACGGGCGCCAGTTCATCGTCTTCGAGTACGTCGACGGCGAGAACCTGAAGCGGCTGATCGAACGCCGCGGCCCGGCGCCGGTCGTGACCGCGCTCGAGCTCGGGATGCAGGTCGCGCGCGGGCTCGCGTTCGCCCATCAGCAGGGGCTCGTCCACCGGGACGTGAAGCCGCAGAACGTGCTGCTGAACGGCGACGGGCAGGCGAAGGTGACCGACTTCGGGATCGCGCGCTCGCTCGACGTCCAGCACGGCCTGACGCAGACCGGCACCGTGCTCGGCACCTCCGACTACATCGCCCCCGAGCAGGCGCAGGGCCAGCGCGTCGACGAGCACACCGACGTCTACTCGCTCGGCTGCGTCCTCTACGAGCTGCTGACCGAGCAGGTGCCGTTCCCCGGCGAGAACTTCGTCGCGGTCGCGATGCGGCACATCAACGAGCCGCCGCCGCCGATCCGGGACAAGCGGCCCGACATCCCGCCGCGCCTCGAGACGGCGATCCACCGGGCGATGGCCAAGGATCCCGCCGACCGCTTCGCGACGATGTCCGACTTCTGCCGCGAGCTCGAGGCGTGCCTCGCCGAGCTCCAGGGGACGCGGGTGGTCGCGCCGGCGGCCGCGCCCGCGCGGCCCGGGCGGCGGCGCCAGAGCCTCGCGTGGCCGGTGGTGCTGACCCTGGTCGCGCTGATCGCGGTCGGCGCGGCGGTCGGGTGGTTGCTGCTTCACCACCCGGGCGGTGGCGGGCGCCCCGCAGCGGGCGCCACGGGCGGCGGCGGCCAGGTCGCGATCGCGGCGGTCAACGCGTACGACCCCTACGGCTCGCCCCCGGGCCTAGAGAACAACGCAGCCGTGCCGAAGGCGACCGACGGCAACACGCAGACGTACTGGCAGACCGAGCTGTACTACGACCACAGGCTCAACAAGCCCGGCGTCGGCATCATCCTCGACGCGCACCGGCCGGTGCGGCTGCACCAGATCGGCGTGGTCACGGCGACGCCCGGCTTCACGGCCGAGATCCTCGCCGGAGACTCCGTGAGCGCACGGTTCACCACCGTGGTCAGCCCGCAGCAGACGGTGCAGGGCGACACGCGCTTCCCGATCTCGGGCGGCGCCCACCGCTACTACGTGCTGTGGATCACCGACCTCGGCGGGCAGGAGTTCGCCCGGATCAACGAGGTGAAGGCGGACTAGCGCTTAGTAGCGCAGGCGGGCGCGGCGCTCGGAGCGCTCGACCGCCAGGTCGGCGAGTCGATGGAGCAGGTCGCCGTAGCCGATCCCCGAGGCCTCGAAGAGTCGAGCGTAGACGCTGGTCGACGTGAAGCCGGGGATCGTGTTCAGCTCGTTGACGAGCACCTCGCCGTCGTCGCGCACGAACAGGTCGACGCGGGCCATCCCCTCGCAGTCCGTGACGACGAAGGCGCGCACGGCGAGCTCCTGGGCGCGCTCGAGCTGCTCCTCCGGGACGCGGGCGGGGACGACGAGCTCCATCTCGCCCTCGTCGTACTTCGCCTCGTAGTCGTACCACTCGTTGTGCGTGACGACGATCTCGCCGGGCAGCGAGGCGGTCGGGCGGCGGTTGCCGAGCACGCCGACCTCGACCTCGATCCCGCTGACGAAGCGCTCGACGAGCACCTTCTCGTCGTGCTCGAACGCGAGCGCGACCCCGCGCGCGAGCTCCGTCTCGTCGTGCGCCTTCGTGATCCCGACGCTCGAGCCGAGCCGGGCGGGCTTCACGAAGACGGGGAAGCCGAACGGGGTGCGGGGCTCGTCGCCGGGGCGGAGGGTGATGTTCTCGGTGACCGGGATGCCGTGGTCGCGCATGACCGCCTTGAACACGTCCTTGTCCATGCAGAGCGCGGAGGCGAGCACGCCGGCGCCGACGTAGGGCACGCCGGCGAGCTCGAGCAGCCCCTGGACGGTCCCGTCCTCGCCGAAGGGGCCGTGCAGGACCGGGAAGACCACGTCCACGTCGGCCAGCGTCGCCGCGACGTCGCGCCCGGGCAGGCGCTCCGGACTTAGTAACAGACTGTCACTAACTCCGGAGCGCTCGGCTTCGGCAGGCGCTTCCGCGCTGCCCCCCGCTTGTAACAGTCTGTTACGAGCTCCCGCGCCGAGCTGCCAGGTGCCGTCGCGGTCGATCTGCACGGTCACGACCTCGTCGCCGCCCGCCTCGAGCGCCTCGACGACGCTCCGCGCCGACGCGACCGAGATCGGATTCTCACTCGAGCGGCCGCCGAGGATGACCGCGATCCGCCGGCTCACTGACCCGGGACGGTGGTCGTCGTCGCGGTGGTCGTCTGCTGGAGCTGCCCGACCTGGATCGTCACGGCCTGGTTCTGCTTCCCGTTCGAGCCGCCCTGCGGCGTCTGGCTCTGCACGAGCCCGTCCTGGCTCGGGTCGCTGACCGGGACGTACTGCACCTTCACCGTGAACCCGGCCTGCCTCAGGATCGTCTCGGCGTCGGTCTGCGTCTGGCCGGTCACGTCCGGCACCTGCGACGTCGCCGCCCCGCTCGAGACCGTCAGCGTGATCGTCGAGCCGTTCGCGACCTGCGAGCCGGCCGTCGGGTCCTCCGAGATGACGACGCCCTTCGGGACCGTGGCCGACGCGGCGTTCGTCCGCGCGACGGCGAAGCCCTGGCCCTTGAGGGCCGACGCGGCGTTCGCGAACGGCTGCCCCGTCACGTCCGGCACCGGAACCGGCTTCGGCCCTTGCGAGACGTTGATCCGGACGGTCGTGCCGACGACGACGTTGTCGCCGGCGGTCGGGAACTGCCCCGTCACCTGGTTCGCCGGCGCGCCGGAGTACACCTGGACGACGTGCACGTGGAGCTGTGCGCTCGCGATCTCCTCGACGGCGACCGCCTCGTCCTGCCCGACGACGTTCGGCACCTGCACCTTCGGCTTGCCGGTCGAGTAGGTGAGCGTGATCGTCGAGCCCTTCACCTGCTTCCCGCTCGGGTCCTCCGCGATCACCTGGTCCTTCGGCACGGTCGTGCTCGTGGCGCCGATCAGCTTCGACACCAGGCCCGCCTGCTGGATCTTCTGCGCGGCCAGGTCCTTCTGCATCAGCAGGACGTTCGGGACCGCCACCGGCGTGTTCGCGTTCAGCTGGTGCTGGATCTTCGTGTAGAGGTACCACCCGCCCGCGGCGCCGGCGAGGATCAGCGCCAGGGCGAGCAGCCACGGCCAGACGGCCCGCCGGCCGGGCGCCTCCTCGTAGTCGTAGTACGGGGTCGGCGCGCGGTACACCGGCGGCGCCGGCGGCGTCACCACCGACCGCGGCCGCTGCACCATCGTCGCCGCGCCCGTGATCCCGGCGCCGGCGAGCACCTGCGTCATCGCGTCCTCCGTCTCGCGGGCGACGGCGCCGCCGCGTGCGACGCGCGCGAGGTCGGCGTCCATCTCCTCCGCCGACGCGTAGCGGCCCTCGGGCTCCTTCGCGAGCGCGCGCATCACGATCGCGTCGAGGTCGTGCGGCACCTCCGGGCGCAGCTTCGACGGCGGCTCCGGGATCTGCGACAGGTGCTTCATCGCGATCTCGACCGGCGTGTCGCCGGTGAACGGCACCTTCCCGGTCAGCATCTCGTAGAGCACGATCCCGAGCGAGTAGATGTCCGAGCGCTGGTCGACCGGAGCGCCGCGCGCCTGCTCCGGCGACAGGTACTGCGCGGTGCCGACGATCGAGCCCGCCTCCGTCATCTGCGACGCGCCCGAGCGCGCGATGCCGAAGTCCGTCACCTTCAGCCGGCCGTCGCCGCCGACGACGATGTTGTGCGGCTTGATGTCGCGGTGGACGATCCCGTTCCGGTGCGCGAACGCGAGCGCGCCGAGGATCTGGCGCGCGTAGTCGATCGCGATCGGGATCGGTGTCGGCCCGTTGCGGACGAGCAGCTCCTTGAGCGTGCGCCCGTCCAGGTACTCCATCGCGATGTAGTAGGTGCCTTCGGCGTAGCCGCGGTCGAAGATCGAGACGATGTTCGGGTGGTTCAGGCCGGCGGCGCTCTGCGCCTCGCGCCGGAAGCGCTCGACGAACTGCTCGTCGGCGGCGTGACGCTCGTTCAGCAGCTTCAGCGCCACCCGGCGGCCGAGCTCCTGGTCCTCGGCCAGGTACACATCGGCCATGCCGCCCGAGCCGAGCCGGCGCTTGATCACGTAGCGCCGGTCGAAGGTGCGGTCGATCAACTTGTCCGTCGTGCTCATACGCGTCCGGCTTCAGTGTTTCGACACGCCCGGCAGGAGTGCCTGCATCAGCTGCTTCGCGATCGGCGCCGAGACGGAGCCGCCGAAGCCGTTCAGCTGGTGCTCGACGACGACCGCCCCCGCGACCTGCGGGTTGTCGGCGGGCGCGAAGAAGATGAACCAGGCGTCGTACACGCGGCTGAGCCCCGTCTCGGCGGTGCCGGTCTTGCCCGCCACCTTGATACCAGGGATCTGCGCGGCGGTGCCGGTGCCGCCGGTGACGACGGCCTGCATGAACGAGTTCAGGGTCGCCGCCGTCTGCGGCGTCATCGCCTTCCGCCAGACCTGGGGCCGCACCTTGACGACCACGCCGCCGCTCGGGCTCGTCACCTTGTCGACGAGGTGCGGCACCATGATCGTGCCGCCGTTCGCGACCGCCGACGCGACGAGCGCCATCTGGAGGGGCGTCACCAGCAGCTTGTCCTGGCCGAATGCGAGCCGCCCGGGGTCCATCCGGCCCGGGTCGGTGAAGAACCCGTGCGTCGCGAAGTTGAACTCACCGCTCGGGTCGACCTCGTCGGAGGGCAGCTCGATCGGCGGCCGCGAGTAGAAGCCGAACTGTTTCGCCTTGTCGACGATCCTCGCCGCGCCGAGCGTCTTGCCGATGTTGCAGAAGACGGCGTTGATCGAGTGCTGGTACGCCTGGAGGAAGTTCACGTTGCCGTAGGACTCGGCGGTCTGGTCCGGGTTGAGCGCGTTCGACACCTTCTGGCCGTACTCCATGCAGTAGCCGGGGTCGTAGAACGTGGAGTTGACACCGAACGCGTGGTCGTCGAGCGCCGCCGCGGCGGTCACCGTCTTGAACGAGGAGCCCGGCGGATAGAGGCCCTGCGTCGCACGGTTGTAGAGGGCGGACGACGAGCCGGGGCAGGCGTTCGGCGAGTGCAGGATGCTCGCGTACCCGGTGCCCGTCTCGATCTTGTTCGGGTCGTAGCTCGGCGACGACGCCATCACGTACACCTGGCCCGTCCTCGGGTTGAGGACGACGGCGGCGCCGCACTTCCCGCGCAGGTCGGCCTCCGCGAGCTTCTGCGCGCCGGCGCGCAGGTTGAGGACCAGGTTGTTGCCCGTGATCGTCGCGCCGCGCAGCTTCGCGGTGAGCTTGTCGAAGATCGTGCCCAGGTTCGCGTTCGACGCAGTGAGGTACGCGTTCTCCGACCGCTCGAGGCCCGCCTGCGAGCGCCCCTGTGTCGAGTAGCCGACCACCTGCGACGCGAGGCCGTGCGTCGGGTAGCGGCGGAAGTAGAGCGTCTGGCCGCCCGCCTTCTTCGGCGCGTTGGCCGCGAGCACGGTCGTGCCGTCGGAGGCGTAGATGAGGCCGCGCTTGATCGTGAACTGCGCGACCTGCTGGATCGCGTTGTCCTGCTTCGCCGCCAGGCTCGGCGCCGCCCACGCCTGCCAGTAGCTCGTCGCGACGACGAGCGCCGCGAGCAGCAGCAGCGAGAGGACGGCGACGCGGGAGATCTGGCGGTTCACGTGACGGCGTTCGCGCGGTTGGAGACGAGGAGCAGCCCCGCGAGCAGCAGGAAGTTGGCGACCACGGAGGAGCCGCCGTAGGAGACGAACGGCAGCGTGATCCCGGTCACCGGGATCAGGCGCGTGATGCCGCCGACGATGATGAACGTCTGGAAGGCGAAGCCGAAGCTGAGCCCGGCGGCGAGCAGCTTCGAGAAGCCGTCGTCGGCCTGGAGCGCGATCTTCATGCCGCGCGCGACGAAGAGCATGAAGACCAGGAGCAGCGCGGAGGCGCCGACCAGCCCGAGCTCCTGCGCGAGCGCGGAGTAGATGAAGTCGGTGTTGACGTACGGGATCAGCTGCTGGCCGCCCGTGGTCGTGAAGGTGCCGCGGCCGAGACCCGTGCCGCCGAAGCCGCCGTTCGCGATCGAGTAGAGCGACTTGACGAGCTGGTAGCTCTCGCAGTCCTGGCGGAGCGCCATCGTCCCCGTCTGCGGGCAGAAGACCGGGTGCGTCGTCCACGGCTGGAGCCAGATCGTGAAGCGCTCGTGCACGTGCGGGATCAGCTTGACCGCGCCGATGCTGCCGCCGACGAACAACGCGAGGCCGGCGACCACGAACGAGAGGCGCGCGGTGGCGACGTACAGCATCGCCAGGAAGATCCCGAAGTAGAGGAGCCCCTGGCCGAGGTCGCTGGACGAGACCAGCACGAGCATGCAGCAGCCCCAGATCAGGAGCAGCGGGCCGAGGTCCTTGAGGCGCGCCTGCGCGAGCACCTCCCGCTTCTCGCGGAGGTACCCGGCGAGGAAGACGATCAGGAAGATCTTCGCGAGCTCGCCCGGCTGGAACGTGTACTGGCCCACGTGCACCCAGAGGCGCGCGCCGTTGACCGTCGTGCCGATGCCGGGCAGTTGCGGCAGGAAGAGCAGGACGACCGCGCCGACGCCGAAGAGGTACTTGTACTGCTCGAGCACCCGGTAGTCGCGTCGCAGGCCGAGCAGTGCCAGCGCGAACAGGCCGACCCCGATCACGATCCAGAGGCCCTGCTTGAACGCGTCGGTCGGCCCGAGCCGGTAGATCTCGGTCACCCCGACGGCCGTCAGCAGGCCCGCCATCGGCAGCAGGTAGGAGTCCGCCGTCGGCACGGCGATCCGCGTGACGACGTGCGCCGCCAGGTAGAGCGCGAAGAAGAAGACGGCGTAGCCGAGCGACCCCCAGCTGACGAGCGACTGCCGCGCGATGTAGACGGACGCGAACCCGATGCCCGTCAGCCCACCGACGACGAGCAGGTAGAGCAGCTCCCGGTTGCGGTAGCCGAGCGACCTCAGCGCGCGAGCCCCTGCCAGACGAGCACGACGATCAGGACCACGAGGGCGACGATCACGAGCAGCGCGAGCATCCGCCGTCCGAAGCCCGCCTCCGGTGCCCCCGCCTCCGCGTCCGCCTCGGGCGGGCCCGCCAGCGCCGACTGGATCTGCTCGACCGGCACGACCATCGTGTCCTCCGCCGCCGGGAGCGGCTCGCGCGCCGCCTCGGCCGGCGCGAGGCGCACACCGTGGAGGGTGTCGTCCTCGCGGTCGAGCACCTGCTCCTTCGTCCGCTCGTCGGGCCCGTGCGCCGCTTCCGGCTCGCCCTCCGTCACCTCGAACAGGACGGCCGTGATGTTGTCCTCGCCGCCCGCGCGGTTCGCCGCCTGCACCAGCGCCTTCGACGCGGAGGCGAGGTCGCCGCGGTGCTCGACGAGGATCGACTCGAGCGCGCGCCCGTCGACCATGTCGGAGAGCCCGTCCGAGCAGATCAGGAAGAGGTCTCCCGGCTGCGCGTCGACCGAGAACGCGTCGACGTCGACGTCGGGGTCGGTGCCGAGCGCGCGGGTGATCACGGAGCGCTGCGGGTGCACCTCGGCCTCCGCCGGCGACAGCTCGCCGCGCCGGACGAGCTCGGCGACGAGCGAGTGGTCGTTGGTGAGCTGCTCGAGCGACCCGTCCCGCAGCAGGTAGGCGCGGGAGTCGCCGACGTGGCCGAAGGTGACGGTGCCGTCGGACTCGACGAGCGCCACCGTCATCGTCGTCCCCATGCCGCTCGTCGCTGCGTCGTTCAGGGCGCGATCGTGGACCCGCCGGTTCGCCTCCTGGATCAGCTCGACCACGCGGTGCCGCCCGCCGCCGTCGATCGCCGAGTCGCGCAGGGCACCGGCCGCGAGCGCCGAGGCCACCTCGCCCGCCTGCGCGCCGCCCATCCCGTCCGCGATCCCAAAGAGCGGCGGCCGGCAGACGAACGCATCCTCGTTCCCGCGCCGCCGCCGGCCCGGGTCCGTCCGCGCATGGCTCTGGCCCACCTTCACGGCTCGAAGCGGAGGTCGGTCTCACCGATCCGGACGACGTCGCCGGGCGCCAGCCGGCGCTCGCGCGTGACGCGGATCCCGTTCACGTAGGTGCCGTTCGTCGAGCCGATGTCCTCGATCCAGACGCCGTCGCGGCGCGGCTCGAAGCGCGCGTGCCGCGAGGACGCGTACTCGTCCGCGGGGAGCTGGAGGTCGTTCGTGCCGCCGCGGCCGATCGTCAGCGGGTGCGCGCCGAGCGTCACCACCTCTCCCTCGTCGAGCGTGGGGCTCGAGACGACGACGAGGCGGCCGAGCTCCCGCGCCTGCGGCTGGGCGAGCAGGCCCGCGGCCGCCGCCTGCTGCGGCGCCAGGATCATCGACTCCTGCGGCAGGCGCAGGTCGCGCGCCGCCGAGCGGACGATCCGCCAGATGAACAGGTAGAGCAGGACGAGGAATGCGAGCTTCAGGACGAGCAGCGTCGTCTCCACCTGCGCCGACGCGACCAGGCTCACCGTTCCTGGAGCTCCCGGGAGAAGGCGATCTCGGTGGAGCCGATCGTGAAGCGGGTGCCGTCCTCGAGCTTCAGGCGCTTCACCCGCTTGCCGCCGACCTCGACCCCGTTCGTCGAGTCGAGGTCGATCAGCCAGTACGTGGCGCCCTCCTGGCGCAGCTCCGCGTGGCGGCGCGAGACGTTCGGGTCGGTCACCTGGAGGTCGGCCTCCTTCGAGCGTCCGAGCACGACGCGGCGCTTCTCGACCTCGTGGCGCCGCCCGTCCCAGCTGAGCACGGCGACCTCGCGCTGGATGCCGAGGTCGACGGGCGACGCCGCCTCGGTCGGCTGGAGCGGCGCCGCGGACGGCTTGTAGACCATCGTCGCGCCGGGCTCCGGCTGGGTCGGCGGCGCCGCCGCGTCGGTGCGCCCGCTGTCCTGCACCATCCTCGTCGCGATTCCGAACACGCCGACGTCGAGGTCGTCGTCGGTCTCGAGCTCGACGCGCGGTGGCGTCAGCAGGACGTAGCTCTCGCGGCGGGCGTGCTCCGCGAGGTAGTCCCCGAGCTCGTCCTTCAGCTGGGCCTCGTAGCTCGCGAACTGGGCCCGGTCGTCGGGCGCGAGGTAGATCGTGTACTCGTTCGGGACGTAGACGCGCGACACCGACACGTTGCGGTGCTCGTCCATCTCCTTGACGAGCTTGCGTGCGAGCTCGACCGGCTGCACGTTCGTGCGGAACGCGCGGCCGAAGACGCCCTCGAAGAGCGCTTCGAGCTTCGATTCGATGCTACGGAGAACGGACATTCGCGCCGACGGGATCTTGCCCGCTGCGGAACAGTCTAAAGCCGCGCTTCGAACGTCAGCGCCGCGGCCGTCGCCCACGCGGCGGCGGCGAGGGGCAGGACGGCCGCCGCCGGTGCGCTGAGCGCGGTCGCCGCGAGCAGGACCGCGCCGAAGATCGCGGCGGGCCACGGGCCGCGCCGCCGGACGGAGGGGAGCGCCGCGGCCGCGGCGGCGAGGACGACCGCCTCGACGAGCAGGACGGGGTGCGCAGCGAGCTGCGCCCAGAACGCGTGCGCCACCGCCGTCGGCCGGGTCGACCCGGCGACGCCCAGCCCGAGGGGCGGCGCAGAGCCGTCGAAGGGCAGCGGCGCGCGACGCAGCCCCGCGACGAGTGCGGCGAGCAGCACTGCTGCAGCGGTCTGGAGCGCCCGCCGCGCGCGCCCCCGCGCGAGCTGCGCGACGAGCGGCACGAGGCCGAGCGCGGCGAGCGGCGCGAGCAGCGGCCCCGCGGCGAGCAACAGCCCTGCCCGCGCGTCGCGCCAGCAGAGGGCGGCCCAGAGCGCCGCGAGCGCCGCGTAGAGGAGCGCCAGGCCGAGCGAGATGTTGGCGAGCGGGAAGAACGCGGCGGCGAGCGCGAAGAGCAGGCCGGCGCGCGGCGCGGCGAAGCCGAGCGCCGCGCCGGTCGCGGCCAGGCCGAGCGGCCAGTGCGCGGGGTAGAACGGGAGCCTCGTCGTCACCCAGCCGGTCGCGAGGCCGGCGAGCGCTCCGGGGAGGAGCCGCTCGACGGCGAGCGCGGCGCGCGGGCGCGCGGGCGCGGGCGGCTTCGAGCCCGGCCGCTTCGTCCGGCGCCGCGGCAGGGTGCGCAGCTCCTGCGCGAGCCGCT
Source organism: uncultured Gaiellales bacterium (assembly GCA_964496175.1). Classification (GTDB taxonomy): domain Bacteria; phylum Actinomycetota; class Thermoleophilia; order Gaiellales; family Gaiellaceae; genus PALSA-600. Next base: position 37,903 of record CAZBYA010000010.1, read on the forward strand.
CCGCCGAGGGGCGCCGCTGCGGGTTCGCGAGCAGGGCGCTCGCGACCGTCTCGAGGACGTGCTTCGGCAGGTCCGGCCGCCTGCTCTCCAGGGGCGGGGCGCCGCGCTGGATCCGCCGCGATGTCTCGACCAGGTCGCCGCCCCAGAAGGGGTGCTCGCCGGCGAGCGCCTCCCAGAGGACGACGCCGACCGCCCAGACGTCCGCCGCCTCGGTCGCCGCGCGGCCGTGCAGACGCTCCGGGGAGATGTAGGCGAGCGTTCCGGGGATGTCCCCGAGCGCGGTCAGCGTGTCGAACTCCGCCATCTGCGCGAGGCCGAAGTCGAGCAGGCGCACGTCGATCGAGTCCGACTCGGCGAGCAGGACGTTCGACGGCTTCACGTCGCGGTGGACGATTCCCTTGCGGTGCGCGTGCGCGAGCGCCTCCGAGATCTGCGCCGCCACCTCGAGCGCGCGGCGATCGTCGATCTCGCCGGTGCGCATCGCCTCGCGGAGCGTCCGCCCCGCCACGTACTCGTACGCGATGTAGACGTGCGACGGGTCGCGCTCGAGCGCCAGGATCCGCTGGCAGCGCGCGTGTCGCAGCGAGGCCGCGGCGCGGGCCTCGCGCTCCGCCCGCGCACCCGACTTGCCCTCGCGGGCGACGATCTTCAGGGCGACGTCGAGGCCGCTGCGCTCGTCGCGCGCGAGCCACACGTGCCCCATCCCGCCCGACCCGAGCGGACGGAGCGGCCGGTAGCGGCCGAGGAAGAGGTCGTTCGCGAGGGCCGCCGAGGACACCGTGCGGGACTACGGCATCGCCAGGACTTTTCCTTTCCCGGCCGAACAAACGCTGTAGATTCGCCCACGTATGGACCCTCGCGACGACGAGATCGAGTTCGACTTCTTCGAGGACGAGCCGGCGACCAGGGAGGCGCCGCCGTCGAGGGTCCGTCTGCCGCGCCGCGGCGGGGTCCCGCGCCGGCGCCGGCCGGCCGGACCGCCGCGCGGAGCGACCCCGTTGCTGCGGCTGCTCGCGCTGGTCGCGATCGTCGTCGCGGTGCTCGTCTTCTTCGGGCTCGTCATCCAGTCCTGCGCGGCGACCTCGAAGCACGACTCGTACGCGGGCTACATGAGCAAGGTGGCGGTGATCGCGCACAGCTCGCAGGACGACGGCGTCGCGGCCGCGAACGCGCTGATCGCCGGCGGCAAGGTCGCCGACATCGATCAGAAGCTGACGAGCATCGCGCAGCAGGAGCGCCAGAACGTCTCCGCCGCGCAGAGCCTGAGCCCGCCGGGCCGGTTGCGCCCGGAGAACCAGCAGCTGGTCGAGGCGCTCCAGCTGCGCGTGAACGGCGTGCAGGGCCTGGCGTCCACGTTCGCTGCGAACCCGAAGTCGAACGGCGCGAACGAGGCGGCGACGCTCGCCGCTGCGGCCGACCGCCTGCTCGCCAGCGACGTCGTCTGGGACGACCTCTTCCGCCAGCCGTCGACGTCGCAGATGAAGAGCGACGGCGTGACCGGCGTGGTGGCGCCCGAGTCGCACTTCGTCGCCAATCCCGACTTCGCCACCCAGCGCTCGATGTCCCTGCTGCTGACGCGCCTTCGCGGCACGGTCACGCCTCACGGCGGGACTGCGACCGGGCTGCACGGGACGAACCTGGTCAGCGTCAAGGCACTGCCGAGCGGGCCGACGCTGTCCGAATCGGCGACGCTCAACACCGTCGTCGCGTCCGCCAACCTGGGCTTCGGCGTCGTGGTGCACGACGGCGGCAACTTCCAGGAGGTCAACGTCAAGGTGACGCTGACGATCCAGCGGTCGCCGCCCTCCGGTAACGCGATCGTGCAGACGAAGACGATTCAGGTGATCAACCCCGGCGAGGACGTGACCGTAACGTTCCAGCCGGTCGACGTCGGGTCGCTGATCGCGCAGAAGGCGACGTTGCGGGTCGACGTGGCGCCGGTGCCGAACGAGAAGACGCTGACGAACAACTCCGCGAGCTACCCGGTCATCTTCTCGCTCGCCCCGTAAGCTCCAGGGATGGTCTCGGCGACCACCGCAGCGATCATCGCGGCCGCCGGCTGCGCGGTCGGCGTCGCCGGCCTGGTGCTCGCGTGGTGGGCGTGGGTGAAGGTGCGACGCGTGCGCGACGCGCAGCGCTTCCTGCTCGGCGGCGGGCGCAAGGACCTCGTCGACTTCGCCGTCTCGCTCCAGGGCCGCATCGACGACCTGCACCGGGCCGTCGACGAGGTGGCGGGCGGCCTGCAGCGGGTCGACCGGCGGATCGACGGCACGGTCACGAACTCGGCGATCGTCCGCTACGACGCCTACGAGGACACGGGCGGTCACCAGTCGGCCTCGCTGGCGCTGCTCGACTCGGCGCGCACCGGCGTCGTGGTGACGGCGATCCAGGGTCGCGACTACGCGCGCCTCTACATGAAGGAGCTCGACCGGGGGCGCGCGTCGGTGGCGCTGTCGCCCGAGGAGCTGGAGGCGGTCGAGCGGGCGATGGGGCGCTGAGGTTCGGTCGAGCCGCCTCTGCGGGTACAGTGGGGCGAGGTGCAGCAGGTTCTCGTCCTGAACGCGAGCTACGAACCCTTGAACGTCTGCTCGCTGCGCCGCGCCCACGTGCTCGTGTTCAAGGGCAAGGCCGAGGTGGTCGAGGAGCTCGACCGACCACTTCGCTCGGCCACGGACACGTTCCGCTGGCCGCACGTGATCCGGTTGGTCCACTACGTCCGCGTGCCGCGCCTGGTGCAGCGGAAGATCTCGCGGCGCGCATTGTTCGCCCGCGACGGGTGGCGGTGCGTCTACTGCGGCACCACCGCGGGGCGGCTGACGCTCGACCACGTCATCCCGCGGTCGCGCGGCGGCGACTCGAGCTGGGAGAACGTCGTCACCTCGTGCGCGCCGTGCAACCTGCGGAAGGGCGACCGGCTGCCGCACGAGGTCGAGATGGTGCTGCCGGCGCGCCCGCGCCCCCCGGCGCCGGTGCTCTTCATCCGCCTCGCGACGCCGAAGATCCCGCAGCGGTGGGAGCAGTACCTCTCGCCGTACGCGACCGCGACGGCCGCGTAGCCCGGAGCAAGTAACAGACTGTTACAAGCGTCGATTGCGGCGCCAAATCGGCACAGTGCGGTGACGGGCGCTCGGCGACACTGCGTCGGTGGGCACTCCGGTCGCTCCGCGCATCGACGAGCGGCTCCGCCGCACGATTCGCGGCGCGTCGTCGACGCTGACGCCGGCGGAGCTGACGCGGCAGGTCGGTGACCTCGCCTGGGAGCTCGGCCTGCCACGGCCGAGCTACGAGAGCGTGCGGGTGATCTTCCGCCGCACCCGGCCGCCGACCGCGGTCGCCGCGGCCGCGCAGACGTCGCGCGGCCGTGTCGTCCTCCGGCACGTCGTCCGCGCGCTCGACGTCCTCTACCAGTACCCGGCGCCGGGCTTGGAGAACGAGTACCGGCGGCTCGTGCGCGGCCCGCGGGGACCCTAGTAACAGTCTGTTACAAGCGTGCCGGCGCCCCTCGGCGCGCTCCGGGTCACGGGCCGGCGGCGACGGGTAGGTCGGGATGCTGCTCCCACTCCGACCACGAGCCCGGGTAGAGGCGCCCCGCGCGGCCCGCAAGCGAGAGACGGTGGAGGACGACGCAGGCCGTGATCCCCGAGCCGCAGTAGGCGACCAGCTCGCCGGGCGGCAGCTCGGGCAGCGGCTCGCCCCACGGCGCGTTCAACGCGCCCGGGATCCGCCCCGGGACGCGGTCGACCGCATTCGCCTCGCCGCGCCAGCGTGCCGGCCCACGCGCGTCCACCACCACCAGCTCCTCTCGCCGCTCCGCCAGCTCCCCCAGCTCGATCGTGTCGCCGTTCCGCTCCCGCGGCTCGAACACCGCCGGCTCGACCCGCTCCTCGCCGGCGCGCACCGGGCCGCGCCACCCCGCGAGGTCGAGCACCGCGCACGCGTCGTGGCCGAAGTGGCGCAGCAGCCACCACAGGCGCTCCGCCCCGCCGAGCGACCCGTACGCGACCACGAACGTCCCCGCGTCGATCCCCGACCGTCCAGCCGCCGCCGCGAACGCCGCCGCCGACGGCAGCGGGTGCCGGCCGCCGGAGCCCGGTGGCGACGACAGGTCGCGCTCCACGTCGAGGAACGCCGCTCCCGGGACGTGCCCCGCCAGGTACGAGCGCCGCCCCTCGTCCGGGTCGTCGAGCGACCAGCGGCAGTCGACGAAGCGGTAGCGCACCTGTGACAGCAAACCAGGTCGGCGGCGTACGACGGGCATGAGACGCATACTCCCGATCGCAGCAGCCGCGCTCGTCCTCCTCGGCGCCGCGGCGGTCGCCGGCGTCGGCCGCCCGAGCGCTGCTCGGGGCGACGTGGGCACGACCCCCGACACCGTCACCACCACCGGGCACGGCGTCGTCACGACCGTCCCCGACGTCGCCACCGTCACGGCCGGCGTCCACACGCAGGCGTCGACCGCGACCGAGGCGCTCGCTCGGAACTCGACCCTGATGAACGCCGTCATCGACGCGCTCAAGCGCGCCGGCGGCTCGAAGCTCCAGACGCAGCAGGTGTCACTCTCGCCGCAGACGAACGCCGACGGGCAGGTGACCGGCTACGCCGCCGACGACACCGTCTCGGCGCAGGCGAAGATCGCAGACGCGGGGGCGCTGATCGACGCGGCCGTCGGCGCCGGCGCGAACACGGTCAACGGGCCGTCGCTCGACGTCTCGGACACCGACGCGCTCTACCGGCAGGCGCTCCAGCAGGCCGTCGCCGACGCGCGGGCGAAGGCGGCCGCGCTCGCCTCCGCGGGCGGCTTCGGCGTCGGCCCCGTCGTCTCGGTCGTCGAGCAGACGGCGCAGCCGACGCCTCAGCCGTTCATGCACGCCGCGGCGGCTCCCTCCTCGACGCCCGTCGAGCCGGGCACGCAGCAGGTCGCCGCGGACGTCACGGTGACGTTTCGCATCCTCTAGCGGGCCGGCCTGAGCTGGAGGCGCAGGGGCCGCTCGCAGCGCGCGCAGACGCTGCGGGCGGCGCCCTTGCGCTCTGCGATGTGCACCGGCAGCGGCTTCTCGCACTCGCACCACAGCGAGGTGGGTCGGTCGTCGGGGTGCTTCAACGCGTGGTCTGCCATGACCGTTCCTTCCGTTCAGGGGGGTCTGTCCCGCGATGGAAAGGGAGCTAGCCGGCGACGGCGGGGAGGACGAAAGCGCCGGCTAGCACACGTTGAAGCGCGCGACGACGATCGCCGTAACGGCGAGACGCTTGCCTTGCATCGTCGTCGGCACCGCGTGCATCTCCGTCCAGTATGCGTGCACTGTCAAATGCGACAGGCGGTCGCGCGCCTAGGCGGCTTCCGGCTCCGCCGCGGGTTTCGCCAGGGGCGCGCGCTCGCCGTGCGGCACGTGCGCCACGCCGAGGTGCCCGTGCGACTCGGTGCCGTACCCGCCCGGGACCGGGATGTAGAACTCCGGGTAGCCCCACATGCCGTGCTCCGAGACGTCGAGCCCCGCGGTCTCCGTCTCGCGCTCGACGCGGATCCCCCAGATGCGGTTCATCGTCCAGAGGACGCCGAACGACGCGCTGAACGTGAAGACGCCGACGGCGGCGAGGCCGACCGCCTGCACGCCGAGCTGGTGGAAGGAGCCCGTGTAGACGAGCCCGCCGCCGCCGGTGCCGAGCCGGTGCGCCAGCAGCGGCACGGCGAAGACGCCCGTCGCGAGCGTGCCCCACACGCCCGACATGCCGTGCACGGCGACGGCGCCGATCGGGTCGTCGATGCCGATGCGCTCGACCACGATCACGCCGGTGACCGCGACGAAGCCGGAGACGAGCCCGATCACGACGGCCGCCCACGGCGCCACGAACCCGGACGCCGCGGTGATCGCGACCAGCGCGGCGAGCACGCCGTTCAGCATCATCGAGATGTCGGGCTTGCGCAGCACGAGCCACGCGGTCGCGACGCCGCCGACGGCGCCCGCGGCGGCGGCGACGTTGGTGATCAGCGCGACGTAGGCGAAGTACCCGACGCCGCCCAGGTCGACGGACAGCGTCGAGCCCGGGTTGAAGCCGAACCAGCCGAACCAGAGGATCAGCGTCCCGAGCACGGCGTACGGGATGTTGTGGCCCGGGATCGGGTTCGCGCGGCCGTCCTTGCCGAACTTGCCGATCCGCGGGCCGAGGATCAGCGCCCCCGCGAGCGCGGCGAGCGCGCCCTGGTAGTGGACGACGGTCGAGCCGGCGAAGTCCTGCATCCCGAGCGAGAAGAGCCAGCCGTGCGGCGACCAGATCCAGTGCGACGCGACGCTGTAGATCAGCGTGAAGACGACCCCGAACGCGAAGTAGACCCACAGCTTCGCGCGCTCGGCCATCGAGCCCCAGACGATCGCGAGGCTGACGCCCGCGAACACGACCTCGAACAGGTAGCCGGCCGCGCCCGGGATCTCCGTGAACCACTCGAACGGCTTCTGGCCGACCGACACGAGCTCGTGCACCGACGGGAAGAAGCCCGCGGTGCCGACGAGGCCGTTGCCGTCGCCGAACGCGATCCCGAAGCCGACCGCCCAGTAGACGAGCGAGCAGACGGCGAAGATCAGCACGTTCTTGCCCGCGATGTGGCCCGCGTTCTTCATCCGCGTCAGCCCGGCCTCGAGGAACGCGAAGCCTGCCTGCATGAACATCACCAGGACCGCCGTGACGACGACCCACGTCGTCGAGGCCGCGATCAGGAGGTCGTGCCTAGACACCGCCTGCCACCCCCTCGAGGCTCGTGCCGGTCCGGTTGTGCGTCACGTGGGCGACCGGCGTCGCCCAGCAGAGCCCGTCGCCGGACTCGTTCCCGCTGCGGGCGGCGTCGGCGATCGCGGCGATCACGCCCTCGACGATGTCGTCGCGCACGACGAACACGAGCTGCGCCTTCGGCAGGAACCGGGACTCGAACACGCGGCCGCGGTACTCGTGCGTGACGCCGCGCTCGCGACCGTGGCCGATCGCCTCGACCACGGTCACGCCCACGTGCCCCGTCGCGGCCTCGACCGCGTCGATCACCGTCTCGACGCGCTCCCTGATCACGATCGCCTCGACCTTGTGCATCAGGCCGCGATCGCCTCCTCGACGCCGACCTCGACCGTCTGGATCGTCTGCAGGATCCGGCCGGCGACGCGGTACGGGTCGCCGAGCGAGTTCGGGCGGCGGTCCTCGAGGTAGCCGCGGTAGCCGTTCCGCACGAACGTGTGCGGGATGCGGATCGACGCGCCGCGGTGGGCGACGCCGTACGTGAACTCGTCGATCGCCGCGGTCTCGTGCAGACCGGTGAGGCGCATGTGGTTGTCCGGGCCGTAGACGGCGATGTGGGCCTCGCGGTGCTCGTCGAAGGCCGCCATCAGCGACTCGAAGTACTCCTCGCCGCCGACCTCGCGCATGTGCGCGGTCGAGAAGTTCGTGTGCATGCCGGAGCCGTTCCAGTCGTGCTCGACGCCGAGCGGCTTGGGGTGGAAGTTGACGTCGACGCGGTAGCGCTCGCAGAGGCGCAGCAGCAGGTAGCGGGCGACCCAGAGCTCGTCGGCGGCTCGCTTCGAGCCCTTGCCGAAGATCTGGAACTCCCACTGGCCCTTCGCCACCTCGGCGTTGACGCCCTCGAGGTTGATGCCGGCGGCGAGGCAGAGATCGATGTGCGCATCGACGATCTCGCGGGCGACGTCGCCGACGTTCTTGTAGCCGACGCCGGTGTAGTACTCGCCCTGCGGGGCGGGGAAGCCCTCGCGCGGGAACCCGAGCGGCGCGCCGTCGCGGTAGAGGAAGTACTCCTGCTCGAAGCCGAACCACGTGCCCGCGTCGTCCGGGATCTGCGCGCGGCTGTTCGACGGGTGCGGCGTCCCGTCCGGGAACAGCACCTCGCACATGACGAGGAACGCGTTCGCCCGCGCGGGGTCGGGGAAGAGCGCGACCGGCTGGAGCAGGCAGTCGGAGCTCGAGCCCTCGGCCTGGCGGGTCGAGGAGCCGTCGAAGTTCCAGACCGGCAGTTGCTCGAGCGTCGGCGTGCCGTCGAACGCGACGATCTTCGTCTTCGAGCGGAGATTGGGGGTCGGCTCGTACCCGTCGAGCCAGATGTACTCGAGCTTGACCTTCATGTCGGGCGGCTCCTCTCTCGTCGGACCACAAAAAAAGCGCCCACCACTCCGCGAGTGGTGAAGCGCCGTTGCTTCCGTCCGCGCCGGCGTCGGCGACGAACGTGGCCGGACTCTAGCGGTCCCGGCGGACGCGTGGGAGGCGACCGATCGCGAGCAGCCGCTCGGACGTGTGCTCGACCTGGAGCGTCGTGTGCTCGAGGCCGAAGCGGCGCCCGAGAAGGGCCTCCAGCTCCCGCCGGATCCGGTGGCAGTCCTCGCCGCGCTCCACGAGCACGTGCGCCGACAGGGACGGGAAGCCCGAGCCAATCTCCCAGACGTGCAGGTCGTGCAGGCCGGCGACGCCGGCGTGCCCCCGGATCGCGGCCGCGACCTCCTCTGGCCGCAGGCCCTCGGGCGCGGCCTCCAGCAGGATCCGCCCCGTCGCGCGGAGGAGCGGCCACGACGCCGCGAGCATCGAGGCGGCGACGGCGAGCGACGCGAGCGGGTCGGCGCGCTCGAACCCGGTCGTCCAGACGACGACGCCGGCGACGACGGTCGCCGCGAACGCGTACAGGTCGGTGAGCAGGTGCCGGAAGCTGCCCTCGACGTTCAGGCTCGAGCGGTCGGCGCGGGCGACCTGCGAGAGCGCGAGCAGGTTCACCGCGGCCCCGACCGCGGCGGTCGCGACGACGAGCGGCGCCTGCACGCTCGGCGGCGACGCGAGCCGGCGCGCCGCCTCGGCGACGATCAGCACGCCGAGCACGAGCAGCGTGATCCCGTTCGCCTGCGCCGAGAGGATCTCGGCGCGGCGGAAGCCGAACGTCATCCCGCCCGACGGCGGGCGCCGCGCCAGCCGGGCCGCCCAGACGCTGATCCCGAGGGCGGCCGCGTCGACGAGCATGTGCGCCGCGTCGGAGAGCAGGGCGAGGGAGCCGGCGACGATCCCGGCGACCACCTCCGCGACGAGGAAGCACACGATCAGCGCGAGCGCCGTCGCGAGCGGCCGGATCTGCGCGTCCGCGCCGGGGCCGTGAGCGTGGTCGTGGGCCATCCGTCGTAGTCTTATTGCATGAGCGACGGCGTCGTCTTCGTCGAGATCCCGTCCGGGTCGCGCAACAAGTACGAGTGGGACGAGGAGCTCGGCGGCATCGCGCTCGACCGGCGGCTGTTCACGTCGATGAGCTATCCCGCCGACTACGGGTACCTGGAGGGGACGCTCGCAGCCGACGGCGACCCGCTCGACGCGCTCGTGCTCGTCGGCGAGCCGACGTTCCCCGGCTGCCGCATCCGCGTGCGCGCCGTCGGCGTGTTCCACATGGCCGACGAGAAGGGGCAGGACGAGAAGCTGATCTGCGTCCCGCTGCGCGACCCCTCGTGGAGCCAGGTCGCCGACATCCACGACGTGCCCGCACCGCTCCGCAACGAGATCGAGCACTTCTTCCAGGTCTACAAGGACCTGGAGGGGACGCAGACCGAGACGCGCGGCTTCGGCAACCGCGCTGAGGCGGCCGAGATCATCGCTGCGAGCCGTCGTCGCGCCTGATAGGCTCACGCGAGCCATGTCCGGGATCACCAACGCAGACGTCACCCCGCGCCGCTCCTAGCGGCATCGGTGCGTCTTCGTTCGGTCCTCGTTTCTCTCAGATCCCAAGGAGCATGGTGTGCAGCAGGCAGTCGTCGTACGTGACCTCGAGAAGGTCTTCACCCGCCGGGAAGGGCTCGTCCACCGGCGCCGCCGCGTCGCGCTGAGCGGCATCGGCTTCACGATCCGCCGCGGCGAGTGCGTCGCGATCCTCGGCCAGAACGGCTCGGGCAAGTCGACGCTGGTCCGGCTGCTCTCGACGCTGCTCCTGCCGGAGTCCGGCGAGGCGCGGATCTTCGGCTACGACGTCTTCCGCGAGGCGCGCGCCGTGCGCCGGCTCGTCAACCGCGTGTCGGTCGAGGCGAGCTTCTTCAAGAAGATGAGCGCCGCCGAGAACCTCGCGTACGCGGCGCGCTTCTACGGCATGGGGCCCCGCGAGACGCGGGTCAAGATCCCGGAGATCCTCGAGCGGGTCGGCTTCCCCTCGGCCCGGCGCGGCGAGGCGATGGAGAACCTGTCGCGCGGCATGCAGCAGAAGGTCGCGCTGGCGCGCGCGCTGCTGACCTCGCCGGTGCTCCTCCTGCTCGACGAGCCGACGACGGGTCTCGACCCGCGCTCGAAGCAGGAGGTGCAGGCCTTCATCTCCGAGATCCGCGAGGCGCACGACTCGACGATCCTGCTCTGCACGCACGACATGACCGAAGCCGAGCAGCTGGCCGACCGGATCGGCCTGCTCGACCGCGGCGAGCTGCTCTTCCTCGAGCCTGCCGCCGCGGTCAAGCGCCGCTTCGGCGTGCAGACGATCGAGCAGGCGTTCTTCGCGGCGACCGGCCGCTCCTACGAGGAGGAAGAGCAGGACGACGAAAGGGCGGTGTTCGCATGAGCGCCGAGCTGGCGTACACACGGAGGCGCGTGCTCCGCGACGAGCTGATCGGGCTCTACGGCGTCGTCGAGCGCAACCTCTACCTGACCAAGCGCTACTTCCTCTGGGACCTCGCGTTCCTGCTCTGGACGATCGCGAACACGCTCACGATCGTGTTCATCTCGCGCGGCGTGAACGTCTCCGCGGCGCAGCAGAACGCGCTTGCGACGAAGCTGCTCGTCGGCGGCGTCATCTGGGCGTTCCTCGGGATCATCTTCGAGATCGTCACCGAGACGGTCGCGTGGGAGCGCTGGGAGGGGACGATCGAGTACACCTTCATGGCGCCGGTCTCGCGGCCGGTGCACCTGATCGGCATGGGCGTCTACGCCGTGCTCTACGGCCTCGTGCGCGCCGCCGCCGTCTTCGTCGCCGTCGTCGCGTTCATCGGCATCCACGTCCCGCACGCGAACTACGGCGCCGCGCTCGCGCTGCTCGCGATCGCGTCGGTCTCGTTCATCGGCATCGGCATGATGACCGCCGTCCTGCCGCTGATCTCGCCCGAGAAGGGCACGCAGCTCGGCTTCGTCGCCCAGGGGCTGCTACTGGTCGTCTCCGGCGTCTACTACCCGATCAGCGTCCTGCCGGGCTGGATGCAGTGGATCGCGAAGATCTCGCCGGCGACGTACGCGCTGCGCGGCAACCGCGCCCAGATCCTCGACGGCGCCGGGATCGCCTGGGCGGACGTCTGGCCGCTGCTCGTGATCGGGGCGTTCTCGATCCCGATCGGGCTCGTCGTGTTCAAGGCGGGCGAGCGGTACGCGAAGCGCCGCGGGAAGCTGAAGCGGTCCGGGTGATACGTTCCCGCGCGTCGGCGAACGCGGGAAGGAGCGAGCGATGGCGATGATCGAGAGCAGGGACCGGGCGACGTCCGACCCCAAGGCGCGCAAGGCGGTGCTCGAGGAGGCGAAGAAGGCGGGCGTCGAGTACGTCCTCTTCTGGTTCACCGACATCGAGGGCCACCTGAAGAGCTTTGCGATCACGCCGTCCGAGCTGGAGGGCGCGCTCGACGACGGGATGGGCTTCGACGGCTCGTCGATCACGGGCTTCAACGCGATCGAGGAGTCGGACA
>CAZBYA010000011.1:0-46163 GCA_964496175.1 uncultured Gaiellales bacterium
AGATCGACGAGGCGGCGCTGCTCTACCGCCTCGCGCGCGACGTCGAGCGCGGCCCGGTCGCCGAGATCGGCCGCTTCAAGGGCGGCAGCACGCTCGTGTTCGCGGCGGCGCTGCCCGAGGGCGTCGAGCTCTGGTCCTACGACGCGCACGTCGCGCTGCGACCCGACCTGCCGGGCGAGGCCCTCGACGCCGAGTTGCGCGATGCGCTCGACCGGTACGGGCTCGCGGCGAAGGTGCACCTGCTGGTCGCCGACTCCCGCACGGTGGAGCCGCCGCCGGACCCGCTCGAGCTGCTGTTCGTCGACGGCGACCACAGCTACGAGGGTGCGAAGGCGGACTTCGAGCGCTGGTCGGCGTTCCTGCGCCCCGGCGCGCACCTGCTCTTCCACGACGCCGTCGACACGGGCGGCTACGGCAACGTGTACCCCGGCGTCGCGCGCGCGGTCGCCGAGATCGGCGCCGGCTGGGAACGCCGGCCGGGCGCCGGCTCGATCGCGCACTTCGTCAAGCGCTGATGTCGCGGCTCGTCGCCGTCGTCCTGAACTGGAACGGGGGCGAGGACACGCTCGCGTCGCTCGCGTCGCTCCAGGGGATCGAGACGATCTGCGTCGACAACGGCTCGAGCGACGGCTCCGACCGGCTCGTCGAGGAGCGCTTCCCGCGCGTGGAGCTGCTCCGCACCGGCGCGAATCTCGGGTATGCGGGCGGCAACAACGCCGGCATCGCGCGCGCCCTCGAGCGCGGCGCCGACTGGGTGCTGCTGCTGAACAACGACGCGGTCGCGGAGCCCGGCCTCGCCGCCGCGCTCGAGCGCGCCGCGGCGGCCCGTCCCGACGCGGGCCTCCTGGCCTGCACCGTGCTGCACGGCGACGGCGGCGGCGTCCAGTACGCAGGCGCGTCGTTCGCCGCGCGCCTCGGCTATTCGGGGCGCGCGGCGACGTCGGTGCCGCACGGGCTGCGCGACGTCGGGCGCGCCGACGGCGCGGCGCTCGCCGCGTCCCGCGCGGCGATCGAGCGCGTCGGCCCGCTCGACGAGTCGCTGTTCGCCTACGTCGAGGACGTCGAGTGGTCGCTGCGCATGCGCGCGGCCGGCTTCGCCGTCGTGCTCGTGCCCGACGCGCGCGTCCGGCACGCGGGCTCCGCCGCGACCGGCGGCCGCCGCTCGACGGCGAACCTCTACTACGACACCCGCAACACGATCGTCGTCGCCGAGCGGCACGCGCCGCTGCCGTCCGGGCTGCGCGCGCTCCGCCGCGGCGTCGTCGTCGGCGCCCACCTCGCGCAGGCGGCGGGGCACCCCGCGCGCCGGCAGGCCGCCGCCGCCGTGCTTGCCGGGTGGCGCGACGCGCGCGCCGGCCGCCTCGGTCAGAGGAGCTCGCGGTAGACCGACTCCGTCGCCCGCGCGGTGGCGTCCCACGAGAACGCCGCCGCGCGCGCGAGACCTGCCTCCACCCACGGGGCCGGGTCGTCGAGCACGTCGCGCACGCCGGCCGCGATCGCCGCCGGGTCGTGAGGGTCGAACAGCCGCGCCGCGCCGCCCGTCACCGACGGCAGGGCCGCCGCGTCCGAGCACGCGACCGGGCAGCCGCACGCCATCGCCTCGAGCGGGGGCAACCCGAACCCCTCGTGGAGCGACGGGAAGACGAGCGCGGAGGCGCGCCGCATCAGCGCGACCACCTCGTCCCACGGCACGTGCCCGAGCGCCTCGGCGCCCTCCGGCAGCGGCGGCGGCGCGCCGCCGCCCGTCAGCACGAGCCGGAGCTCCGGACGCTCGCGGCGGACCAGCGCGAAGGCCTCGAAGAGCCGGGCGTGGTTCTTGTGCGGCCAGGCGCGCGCCGGGTAGAGCAGAAACGGCTCTCGTTCGGGTCCGCCCGGCGACAGGCGCGCGTGGTCGAGCCCGAGAGGCACCACGCGCACCTGCTCGGGGTCGAGGCCGAGCAGCGCGACCGCGCGGTCGCGCACGAAGTCGCTGATCGCGATCACGCGGTCGGCCGACCGCAGCGAGCGGTGCCACGCGAGGCGGCGGAAGGCACGCTCGGCGCGCGGGAACATGCCGGGGAGGTCGAGGTGCTGGAGGTCGTGGAGCGTGACGACGGTGCGCGCAGGCGCCGGCGGCAGCGCGATCGTCAGCGGGTAGTGGACGACCCCGCAGCCCGCGAGCCGGGCCCGTAGGTGCCGCGGCCTTGCCGCGGCGAGCGACATCGCGAGCAGCCGCTCGGGAATCGTCCGCGCGTGCCGGTACTCGGGGGCCACCTCGGCCGGGAGACCCTCGCCCGCGTCCGGCGCCACGGGCGGCAGCAGCACGCGGTAGTCGAGCTCGCCGACACGGCCGAGCGCGCGTAGCAGCTCGCGCGCGTACGTCTCGCTGCCGCCGAGCTCGCCGGGGACGAGCGTGAGAAGCGAGATGCCGACCACCCGGCGATCGTAGTCTCACGGCATGCGCGCCTTCCTCGCCGTCGTGCTCGCGATGCTCAGCTCGTCTCTCTACGCCGCCGCGACCTCGCTGCAGGCGCTCGAGGCGCGCGAGGCGCCGGCGTCGACGGCGCTGCGGGCGTCGCTGATCGCGCGCCTCGCCCGGCGTCGCGTGTGGCTCGCCGGCACCGCCGCCGGCGTGGGCGGCTGGGCCGCGCAGGCGGGCGCGCTCGCGCTCGCGTCGGTCGCGCTCGTGCAGCCGGCGCTCGGCCTCGGGCTGGTCGTCCTGCTCGTCTTCGGCGTCCGGCTGCTCCACGAGCGCATCGGCCGGCGCGAGGTCGGCGGCGCGATCGCGATCGCCGCTGCGGTCGCCGTGCTCGCGTGGGCGGCTCCGGAACGCTCGACCTCGTTCACGACAGCCGGCCGCTGGTTCGTCGGCGCGATGCTCGCCTGCCAGCTCGCCGCCCCGTGGCTGCTCCGCGTCACGGGGCGTGACGGCGGCCTCGCGACGAGCCTGGTCGCGGGGCTCGGCTGGGCGGGCGTCGGCCTCGCGACGGCGCTCACGGTCGAGTCCCTTGGCGCGCACGACTGGCCGGCGGCGGTCGGCTGGGCGATCGGGGTCGGGGCCGCCAGCTGGACGACGATGATCGCCGAGATGAGCGCGCTCCAGGCGTGGCCGGCGACGCGCGCGATCCCGATCGCCTTCGGCCTCGAGATGACGCTCCCGCCCGCGGTCGCGCCGCTCCTCGGCCGCGACGCGCCGCCGCACCCGGTCGCGTTCGGGCTCGCGCTCGCGGTCGCCTGCGCGGGGGCGGTCGCGCTGGGCAGCTCGAAAGGGGTCGCCCGGGTCGCGGTGCCGCTTACAGAGCCGTAATCCCTGCTCTTTACACTCCCCCGCAGTGGCCGAGGAGACGACGGACGTCGCGGCGCTCTTCGCGCGCCTCAAGGAGGAGCTGCGCGCGGCCGGGCCGCGCGGCGCCGGCGTGCCGCCGGCCCAGGTGCGCCTGTCGGTGCGCGACCAGGCGGAGCGGCTCTGGCCGATCTCGGCGGAGCGCCCGATCGTCGGCAAGGGCGGGCCGCTGAAAGCGCTGCTCCGGCGGCTGATGCGGTGGTACGTCGAGCCCGCCTTCGCCGACCAGCGCGCGTTCAACGACGCCGTGCTGAAGCTGATCGACGACCTCGACGAGCGGCTGCAGCGGCTCGAACGGCAATGAGGGTCGTGGTGGCGGCGCCGCAGGTGCCGTTCGTGCGGGGCGGGGCGGAGCTGATGGCCGACGACCTCGTCGCGGCCCTGCGGGCCCGGGGCCACGAGGCGGAGCTGGTGACGATCCCCTTCAAGTGGTACCCGGGCACGCGCGTGCTCGACCAGGCCTTCCTCTGGCGGCTCGCCGACCTGACGGAGGCCGACGGACGACCGATCGAGCGTGTGATCGCGACGAAGTTCCCGGCGTACTGCGTCCGCCACCCGAACAAGGTCGCGTGGGTGCTGCACCAGTTCCGGCAGGCCTACGACTACGACCGCACCGAGCTCGGGCAGTTCGGCGAGTCGCCCGTCGACCGCGCGACCCGCCGCGCGATCGAGCGGCTCGACGCCGTCTCGCTCGGCGAGGCGCGGCGCGTGTTCGCGACGTCGCGCAACGTCGCCGACCGCCTGCGCCGCTTCAACGGCGTCGAGGCGTCGGTGCTGCCGCACCCGCCGCAGGCGCTGCCGTACCGGACGGCGGCGTCGGAGGGCTACGTCCTGTCCGTCAACCGACTCGACCGCGCGAAGCGGATCGACCTGCTCGTCGAGGCGGCGCAGCGAGAGCCCTCGCTGCACGTCGTGATCACCGGCGAGGGCCCCGACCGCGGGCGCCTCGAGCAGCTCGCGTCGGGCATGAACGGGCGGATCGAGTTCACGGGGCGCGTCGACGACGCGCGGCTCGCCGACCTGTACGCGCGCAGCCTCGCCGTCTTCTATGCGCCCGTCGACGAGGACTTCGGGATGGTCCCCTACGAGGCGTTCCTGTCCGGGAAGCCGGTGGTGACGACGACCGACGCGGGCGGCCCGCTCGAGGTCGTCTCCGACGGCGAGACCGGCGTCGTCGTCGCGCCCGACGCAGCGGAGATCGCCCGTGCGTGCGCGGCGCTCGACGCGGCCACCGCGGCTCGTCTCGGCGCGGCCGGCAAGGCGGTCGCCGAGCGCGTCACCTGGGACGCCTGCGTCGACGCGCTCCTGGGCTGATGCGCGTCGCGTACTACTCGCCGCTGCCGCCGTCGCGGTCCGGGATCGCCGACTACTCGGCGCTCCTGCTCCCGGCGCTGCGCGAGCGGCTCCAGGTCGTCGTCGCCGAGCCGGGACGGCGCGCGCCGGGCGCCGACGTCGCGCTGTACCACGTCGGCAACGACCCGGACGCCCACGGCTGGATCGTCGACGCGCTGCGAGAGCGGCCGGGCGTGGTCGTTCTGCACGAGTACGTGCTGCACCATCTCGTCGCGGGCATCACGATCGGCCGCGGCGACGGCCGCGCCTACCTCGACGCGATGGAGCGCGAGCTCGGCGTCGCCGGGCGGCTGCTCGGGCTCGGCGTGCTCGACAACCTGCTGCCGCTGCTGTGGGAGACGCAACCCGAGCGGTTCCCGCTCTCCGGTGTCGTGCTCGACCGCGCGCAGGGCCTGATCGTCCACTCCGAGTACGTCGCGGAGCGCGCCCGCGCCGCGGGCTACACGGGACGCCTGTGGCGCGTGCCGCACCCGGCGTGGCCCATGCACGAGGTGACGCCGGCGGCGGACGTCGCGGGCGAGCCGCTGATCGGCTGCTTCGGCTTCGTGAACATGAACAAGCGGATCCCGGAGCTGCTGCGGGCGTTCGCGGCGTTCCGGCGGGACCGTCCCGGCGCGCGGCTGCTCCTCGTCGGCGCGGCCGGCGAGCGCTTCGACGTCGGCCGCAGGCTCGAGCGGCTCGGGCTGACGGACGGCGTCGAGCGGCTCGACTACGTGCCGGAGGAGCGGATGTGGTCGCTGATGGCGGCGTGCGACGTGCTCGTCAACCTGCGCTACCCGACGATGGGCGAGACATCGGGCTCGGCGATCCGCGCGCTCTCGCTGGGCAAGCCGCTCGTCGTCTCCGACGTCGGCTGGTTCGCGGAGCTCCCGGACGACGCGGTGCTGAAGGTGCCGGTGGACGACGTCGAGGTCGACGTGCTCGAGGCGGCGCTCGGCTTCGCGGTCGAGCACGGTGCGGAGCTCGGCGCGAACGCGCGCGCGCACGTCGAGCGAGAGCACGCGCTGCCGTGCGTCGCTGACGCCTACGCTCGCGCGCTCGAGACGGCCGCGGGGGGCGACGCGGTCGACGACGCGGTGCTGTGGCGGATCGCCGAGGCGGCGGCGGAGGTCGGGATCGACGACGCCGCCGTGCTGGCGCGCGCGGCCGCCGAGTCGGGGATCGTCGGATGACGTCTGCGGCGGCGGTGCGCGCGCGCGCGGTCGCCGTGCCGGCGTGGCTGTGGCTCGCTGCGATCGTCGTCGGCTCGTCGGCGCTGCGGATCGTGCTCGCGCGTCGGATGGTCGCGCCGTGGATCATGGTCGACGAGCTCATCTACTCGGAGCTCGCGAAGTCGTTCGCCGCGCACGGCCACTTCCTCGTCCGGGGTGTCGCGAGCCACGGCTACGGCTTCGTCTACCCGATCGTGATCGCACCGGCGTTCAGGCTCTTCCACTCGGTGCCGTCGGCGTACACCGCCGCCAAGGCGATCGACTCGGTCGTGATGTCGCTGGCGGCGGTGCCGGCGTACCTGCTCGCGCGGCGAGCCGTCCGCCCGGGTCTCGCGCTCCTCGTCGCGGCGCTCGCGGTCGCGGTGCCGTCGCTGGTCTACACGGGGACGCTGATGACGGAGAACGTCTTCTACCCGCTCTTCCTCGTCTGCGCGCTGCTTCTCGTGCTCGTGCTCGAGGACCCGACGCCGACGCGGATCGGCTGGCTGCTCGCGCTCACCCTGGTCGCGTTCCTGACCCGCGCGCAGGCCGTGGCGTTGGCGCCGGCGATGCTGACGGCGCCGCTGCTCCTGCCGCGGCGGCGCTGGCGCGAGTTCCGGTTGCTGTACGCGATCGTCGTCGGCGCGGGCGTCGCCGTGCTCGTGTACGAGGTGGCGCGCGGCCGGTCGCCGCTCGGTGCGCTCGGGGCGTACCGGTCGGCGACGGGGACGCACTACACCGTCGCGACCGTCTTCCGCTGGTTCGCCTACCACGTCGGCGAGCTCGACCTCTACGTCGGCGTCGCCCCCTTCGCGGCCCTGCTGCTGCTCGCGGCGACGCGCGAGCGACGCACCCCGCTCCTCGCCGCGCTGCTGCCGCTCGTCTTCTGGCTCGTCCTGGAGGTGGCGGCGTTCGCATCGACCGAGAGCCAGCGGATCGAGGAGCGCAACATGTTCTACGTCGCGCCGCTCTTCTTCGTCGCCCTGGCGGTGTGGATCGAGCGGGGGCTGCCGCGGCCGCGCGCCGCCGCCGGCTGCGCGGTCGCCGCCGCCGCGCTCGTCGGCGTCGTCCCCTACACCGGGCTGCTGAACGGCAACGCGAGCTCCGACACGCTGATGTTCCTGCCGCTCTGGACGCTCCAGGACACGATCACCACGCTCGACGAGATCACGCTCGTCGCCGTGCTCGCGGCGGTCGCGCTCGCGCTGCTGTGGCTCTACCTGCCGGCCCGGCGGATCGCGGTGCTGCCCGTCGCGCTGTTCGCGCTGTACGCGTTCACGCTCTGGGCGGTCGAGACCAACGCGCACGGCGGCGTCCACCACGCGTCGCTCGGCGCGCTCTTCGGCGGCACGTCGAACCCGGATCGGGAGTGGATCGACCACGCCGTGGGCGCGAACGCGGACGTGGCGGTGCTGTACGACGCGGCGACGATGGACAAGTTCGCCGTGTGGACGAACGAGTTCTTCAACCGCAGCGTCCATCGCGTCGCGTACACGACCGACCCGACGCCGGGAGGCCTCCCCGAGACGCACGCGCGCACGACCGCGGACGGGTACGTGCTCGGCCTCGGCGAGCCGCGCTACGTGCTGACGACGCTGCCGCTGATCGGCGGCGCGGCGGCGCGCGACCGCGTCAAGGGCCTCATCGTCTGGCAGGTGGAGGGGCGGCCGCGCCTCCGGTACCGGACCGCGGGGATCTACCCGGACGGCTGGACCGGCGCCGACGCGCGCATCGAGCGCTTCGCGTGCGAGGGCAGCACGACCGTCTTCCTGCGCCAGGGCGGGATCTTCCCCGCGCCGCAGCGTGTGCTCGTGAACGGCCGCGCGGTGACGGTACGCGGCCGCCGCGCCGTCACCGTCCCTGGCTGCACGGTCGCGATCCACGTGCCGGTGACGCGCATCCCGGGCCCGCAGGACACGCGCAGCCTCGGGATCATCGTCGACGGGTTCCGATGAGGATCGCGTTCGACGTCTCGCCGCTGTCGCACGAGCGGACGGGCGTGAACAACTACATCCGCGGCTCGCTCGCGGGGCTGGCCGAGGTGGCGCGGCCGCGCGGGCACGAGCTCGTCGCCTTCGCGCCGACGTCGCCGGCGGGGCGGCGCACGATCCGCGAGACGCTGGCGGGCGTCGACGTCGAGCTGCGGCTGGTCGCGCTGCCCGGCGCGCACGGCTGGCGCACGGCCTGGTCCGTGCTCGGCCGGCCGGCGGCGGAGCGGTGGCTGGGGCCGTTCGACGTGCTCCACTTCTCGGACTGGATGTACCCGCCGCAGCGCCGCGGTGTCCGCTCGACGATGATCCACGACCTCGTGCCGCTCCACCATCCGGAGTGGACGACGCGGCGGACACGGGCGATGCACGGCCGCAAGTACGCGAACGCGGCGCGCACCTGCGACGTGATGTTCGCGAACTCCGCGTTCACCGCCGACGACGTCGCGCGGACGCTCGGCTTTCCGCGCGAGCGGATCGTCGTCGCGCATCCGGGGATCGGCCCGGACTTCTCGCCCGACGGCGGGGCGGCCGACCTCGGCGCGCCGTACGTGCTGACGGTGGCGACGCTCGAGCCGCGCAAGAACCTCGGCACCCTCGCCGACGCCTTCGAGCTGCTGCGCGACACCGGCCTCGTGCTCGCCGTCGCCGGCGGCGCCGGCTGGGGTGAGCAGCCGCGGCTCGACCGGCCGGGCATCCGCCGCGTGGGCCGGCCCGACGACGCCGAGCTCGCCCGCCTCTACCGCGGCGCCGCCGTGGTCGTGTACCCGTCGCGCTTCGAGGGGTTCGGGATGCCGATCACCGAGGCGATGGCCTGCGGCGCGCCGGTCGTCGCCTCGTCGCACCCGTCGCTGGACGAGGCGGCGGGCGACGCTGCCGTGCGCGCCGACCCCGAGAGCCCACGGGCGATCGCCGGCGCGATCCGGGAGGCGCTCGGCCGTCGCGACGAGCTGCGCGCGCGCGGGCTCGAGCACGCACGCGGTTTCTCGTGGCGACGCGCCGGCGAGCTCTTCCTCGAGGGATTCGAGTCGTGCGCGTAGCGCTCGACACGACGCCGCTCCGGCAGACACGCGCCGGCACGGCGCGCTACGTGCGGGGGCTGCGCGACCACCTGCAGGCGGACGTGGTCGAGGTCTCGTTCCCGGCGACGTCGCGACTGCGGACGGTCGTCGCCGACGCGCTCTGGTACCCGCGCCTGCGCGTCGAGGCCGACGTCCTCCACTGCCCGACCTTTCGCGGGCCGTTCCGGAGCGCCACGCCGCTGGTCGTGACCGTGCACGACCTCGCTGTGCTGCGCCGGCCCGAGTGGTTCAACCGCTGGACGGCAACGTACTCGCGCGTCGCCGTCCCGCGCGTGCTGGCGGCGGCGACGCGCGTGATCGCCGTCTCCGAGCGGACGAAGGCGGACGCGGTCGAGCTGGCGCGCGTTCCGGCCGAGCGGATCCGCGTGATCCCGAACGGCGTCGAGGACGTCTTCACCCCCGACGGCCCACGCGCCGAGGGCGACTACGCGCTCGCGGTCGGCACGCTCGAGCCGCGCAAGAACCTGGCGCGGATCGCGGCCGCGGTCGACGGCGAGCTGCGCGTCGTCGGGGCGCGCGGGTGGGGCGGCGTCGAGCCGCCCGCGAACGTCCGCTGGCTCGGCGACGTGCCCGACGCCGAGCTGGCCGCGCTCTACCGCGGCGCCCGCTGCCTCGTGTACGCGTCCCTCTACGAGGGCTTCGGGATCCCGGTCGCGGAGGCGCTCGCCTGCGGCTGCCCGATCGTCACCAGCCGGGACAGCGCGATGGAGGAGGTGGCCGGGCCCGACGCGACGTACGTCGACCCCGAGGACGTCGAGGCGATCCGCGAGGGGATCGAGCGCGCGACGCGGCCGGCGCCGCGCCGCGTCGCGACGTGGGACGACGTCGCGGCGCGCACGCTCGCCGTCTACGGGGAGGTCGCGTGATCGTCCTCGACGCCGACGTGCTCGGCCGGCGGCGGACCGGCGAGGAGACGTACGTCGCGAACCTGCTGCGGGAGCTGCCCCGTGTCGCGCCGGAGCTCGAGTTCGCGGCCGTCACGCGGCACCCGGGGCTCGTGCCCGAGGGTGTCGAGGCGATCGAGTTGCCCGCGCGCTCGCAGGAGCTGCGGATGGCCTGGACGCTGCCCCGGCTGCTCGCGCGCGTGCGTCCGGGGCTCGCGCACTTCCAGCACGCGCTGCCGCTCGGCCGCCGCGCGTACCGCACCGTCGTCACGCTGCACGACCTGCACTTCGAGCGCGACCCCGGCGCGATGGGGGCGCTCGACCGCCTGACGTTCCGGACGGTCGTCCCGCGCGCCGCGCGCGGCGCCGACCACGTGCTCGCCGTCTCGCAGCGAACGAAGGACGATGCGGTCGCGCTCTACGGCCTCGACCCCGCGAAGGTGACGGTGACGCCGCACGGAGTCGACCCCGCGTTCGCGCCGGGCGACGGAGGCCACGACGGCTACCTGCTCTTCGTCGGGGCGGTGCAGGCGCGCAAGGACCCGCTGGCGGCGCTGGCGACGGCGGAGGCGGCGGGGCTGCCGCTCGTCGTCGTCGGCCCCGGGAAGGAGGCGTCGCTCGCGCGCGAGCTGCGCGCCCGCGGCGCCGACGTGCGCGGCTGGGTCGAGCAGGCGGAGCTCGCCGAGCTGTATCGGCGCGCGGCCGCGCTCCTCCTGCCGTCGCGCTTCGAGGGCTTCGGCATCCCCGTGCTCGAGGCGATGGCGAGCGGCACGCCCGTCGTCGTCTCGGACGACCCCGCGCTGCGCGAGGTCGCGGGGGACGCCGCGGCCGCGAGCGTCGAGGACGCGCTCGCCGACCGGGAGCGGTACCGCGCCGCGGGGCTCGAGCGCGCGCGGCAGTTCTCCTGGGAACGGACCGCCCGCCTGACTGCGGACGTCTACCGGGCGGTGCTCGGATGAAGGTTGCGGCGATCGTCGTGTCGCACGGCCATCCGCGCGAGCTCGAGCAGTCGCTGCCGGCGCTGCGCCCGCAGGTCGACGAGCTGGTCGTGATCGCGAACGTCCCGGGCTCGGTGCCGCCGGGCGTCGACGCGGTGCACAACCCGGAGCCGCTCGGGTACGGCGCGAACGTCAACCGCGGCGTCGGGCTGACCACGGCCGAGCTCGTGCTCGCTGCGAACCCCGACGCCGTGCCGCAACCGGGCGCGGTCGACGCGCTGCGCGGGTTCATGGAGGCGCGCCCGCGCTGCGGGATCGCGGGGCCGCGGATGGAGTTCCCCGACGGCTCGTGGCAGCCGTCCCGCCGCCGCTTCCCGACCGTCACCGGCACGATCGTCCGGCGGACGCCGCTCCGGCTCGTGGTGCAGCAGCGCCGCCATTTCCACCTCGACGAGGCGCCGCCGGCGCAGCCCGTCGAGGCCGACTGGATGCTCGGCGGCTTCCTGCTCCTGCGGCGGGCGATGCTCGAGGAGCTCGGCGGCTTCGACGAGGGCTTCCGCCTCTACGGCGAGGACATCGACCTCGCGTACCGCGCGATGCGCGCCGGCTGGGAGCGCTGGTACGTGCCCGCCGCGGTCGTCCGCCACGAGCACAAGGCGGAGACGGACAAGCGCTGGCTGACCCGCCGCACGCTCTGGCACTGGCGCGGCGTCGCGCGCTTCGTCCGCAAGCACCCGGAGCGCCTGCGCGCGCTCTAGCGTCAGCGCCCCGGAGCGAACGAGAAGTCGACCTGAACGCCGAGGTGGCGGTTGTCGCCGATGCCGTACTGCGTCGGCTGCACGGTCGGCGAGTCCGTGACGATCACGGCCAGCGGCGGCGCGATCCGCACCCGAACCGTGTGGGCCGAGCAGCTCGGCACCAGCAACCGGCGGACGTGTTCGCGGTGCGTGATCGTCGGTGCGTTCTGCTGGTTCAGCGCGAGCGGGCCGATGCGGATGACGACGTGCGTCGGGGGCGCCGACGGGGCGCAGAAACCCGCGCGGCCCACGTGGACCACGACGACACCGGGCGTCGTCTGGGGGCCGAAGTAGGCCCAGACGGCGCGGGCCGGCACCGTCTCGTCGGGGGCGGACGTCCAGCCGTCGTCGGAGACGCCGTACGCGGCGTCGTGCAGCCGCCACGGGTGGCTCGGCAGCCGGACGAGCCTCAGGTTCGGGCGGCTCGCGACCAGCTGCCCGATCACGTCGACGCCGTTCGCCGCGACCACGTAGGGCAGGCTCGGGTCGTGGGAGAGCGTCCCGTAGCGGTCCCGCAGGTCCGGCGTCAGCGTCGGCCCGGGGCCGGGCGCGCTCCCGTCGAGCGACCAGACGTTCTTGATCGAGTGGTTCCAGAACTCGTCCAGGTCGACGCCGAGCGACTGGCCCGTCGCCAGGTTCTGGCCGAGGAACGTCGCGCCCTGCCCGTGGTCCGCCCGGTCGATCCAGTCGAACGGTTGGGGGAGGTGCGCCGCGTAGGCCTGCGACGTCGAGCCCGCGCCCTGCGCGCTCGTGACCGACCCCGCGAGCAGCCAGGCGAGCGTGCCCGCGAGCGCGAGCGCGACCAGGCCGCGGCCGGCGCGCGACCACGCGCGCACGGCGCGCGGGAGAATCACCGCCGACAGCAGCACGCCGCAGGCGATCGCGAGGCCGATCCGGATGTGCGGCTGGTCGAGGCGCCACGACCGGTTGGCCAGCACCGCGATGCCGTAGCCGGGAGCCTCGAAGTAGGGGTAGTCGAGCTGGTAGCCGTAGTAGAGGACGAGCCAGGCCGTGAGGCCGAAGGCCGCGAGCGCGCCCGGCAGCCACTGCCGCGAGCACAACCACACGGCGGTGCCGACGAGCAGCAGCGGGCCGAGGTAGATCATGTTCCGCTCCTCGACCCTGGTCGCGAAGATCGTCGAGAGGTACGCGGCCTTGACGCCGGTGTAGAGCCAGACGAAGACGATCGCCGCGGCAGTGAATGCGGCGAAGGCGCGCCAGTGCGGGTCGTGCCGCCGCTCCGGCAGCCACAGCGACGCCAGGCCGCCGACGAAGGGCAGCAACCCGAGGCCGAGCGCCAGCGCCGAGCTCGCCTGCATCCCGAGCGACCACATGCGGCCCTGCCAGTACTGCGTCACGTCCCACCACTGGTGGACGTGCGGCCCGAGGATCGCGTTCAGCAGGATCACGACGCCCACCAGCAGCACCGCCGCGCCGGCATGGTCGGCGCGGCTCCAGCCGCTGCGCAGGCGCCGCCCGCGGGGGCCCACCACCCAGAGCACGCCGGCGGCGACGGCGAACGAGGGGAGGATCACCATCAGCTGGCCGCGCACCGCGACCGCGGCGAGGTCGAGCACGACCGCGGCCACGACCCAGCGTCGTCCCCCACCCGCGAGCGCGCGGATGGAGACCCACGCGCAGAGGGCGAAGGTCGGGTAGGCGAGCACCTCCGGCAGCAGGTAGCCGGCGTAGAAGAAGGCGCTCGTGCAGAGGACTGCGAGCGCGGCGACGCCGGCCACCCGACGCGGGACGAGGTCGCGGGCGACCAGGTACGTCGGGACGGCGGCCAGCGCCATCACGACCGCGTTCAGGTACTTGATCGCGCCGTACGCCCGGCCGGTCGCGCCGAGCCACCAGGCCGGCGCGATCAGGTACGAGTACAGGGACGAGAACGAGAACGAGTGCCCGCGCCGCGCCGCGTGCCCGGTGGCGGCGATCGCGCGCGAGAGCTGCGTCCACTCGAGCTCGTCCGTGAAGATCGTCGGCGTCCGCCGCAGCGCGACCTCCCAGAAGAGCAGCGACAGGAGCGTGAGCGCCGCGACCGCCCAGGGGATCGCGGCGAGGAAACGGTCGAGCGGCGTCCGTTCCGCGGAGGGCGCGGCGGTCGGCGTGCTCACTCGGCGGCGGCGAGCGCGACGCGCGGATCGAGGTCGATCTCGCGGCGGACGAAGCGGCAGGCGACACCGGCCTCATCGCAGGCGTTGACGATCCGGTCGAGCACGTCCCTCGGGGCGTCGGGGATCGTCACCAGCACGAGGTCGGGCGCGTAGCGTGGCAGGAGCCGCTCGAGCTCGAAGGTCGAGCCGACGATCGCGACGCCGTGCACGCGGCGGCGGCGGACGGCGGGGTTGTCGTCGACGAAGCCGACGACGCGCTCGCCGGTGGTCTCGCGCAGCTCGCGCATCAGGCTGCGGCCGGTGCGGCCGGCGCCGACGATCAGCGTCCGCCTGCCCGTGCGGCTGCGGTACGAGCGCAGCCCGGTCACGATCGAGCGCTCGGCGAGCCGCGACGCCGAGACCGCGACGAAGCAGGTCAGCGCGTCGACGACGAAGAAGGAGCGCGAGAAGTCCCCGAGCGAGCGCGTCAGCACCATGTAGGCGAGGGCGACGAGCTCGGACACGCCGATGGCGCCGGCGATCGCGAGCACGTCGCGGCTGCCGGCGTAGCGCCAGATCGACCGGTACAGGCCGAACGGGACGAACGCGAGGTACCGGGCGGCCAGCACGATCGGCAGCGTCACCTCGGCCATGTGCCGCTGGTTGATGCTGCCCGGCCAGCCGAACATCAGCAGGAAGGCCGCCGCGAACGCCGCCGAGATGAAGACGAAGTCGGCGAGCACCTCCACCAGGCGACGCCAGTGGACGGCGAACGCGTTCAGCGTCCCCGCCGACTCGCCGAGCACCGTTCGTCGCTCGACGTCGGCGAGGAAGCTCGCGAACTGGACGAGCAGGAAGAAGGTCACGACCACCCCGACGAGCGCGAGCCGCTGGTCGTCGAGGACGTTGTACGCGAGGCTGGTGGCGCCGAGCGCGATCGCCACCAGAGCGAGCAGGGCGACCGCAGACCCCTCCGAGAGCCCGAAGCGCACGAGCCGGTGCGACGAGTGGTCGCGGCCGCCCTGGTAGATCGGGCGGCCCTCGAGCAGCCGGACCGTCGTCACCAGCGCCGTGTCGAGGATCGGGACGGCGAGCACGAGGACCGGCAGGAGGAACGTGGCGACGGTCGTCCCGGCCACCTTCCAGCTGGCCGAGAGGCCGAGCGCGGCGAGCGAGAACCCGAGCACCTGCGAGCCCGAGTCGCCCATGAACACGAGCGCTTTGCCGGTTCGCCGCAGGTTGAAGGGTAGGAAGCCCAGGCAGGCGAGCGAGCCTGCCAGGGCGAGGGCGAGCACCTCGTGGCTCGGGTGCGTCGTCAGCGCGTCGATCGCGAAGAAGATGAAGGCGATCCCGGCCAGCGTCGCGGCCAGCCCGTCCATGTTGTCGAGCAGGTTGAACGCGTTGGTCATGCCGACCAGCCACAGCAGCGCGAGCGCCCAGGCGACGGGCCGGACGTGGATGAGCTGCACGTCGGTCCCCGTCGCCATCACCAGCACGGCGGCGCCGCACTGGGCGGCCAGCTTCGCGACCGGCGGCAGCGCCCGCACGTCGTCGACCAGGCCCGCGACGAAGAGCAGCGCGATGCCGCCGTAGATCCCGGCGAGGGACTCGGTGACGGGGAAGGCGCCGGCGGCCGCGGCGAGCCAGAGGCCGGCGCTGAGGCCGGCGAAGATGCCGATGCCGCCCAGCAGCGGTGTCGGCCGCTCGTGCCAGCGGCTCACGGACGGGGCGGCGATCACGCGGCCGGCGAGCGGCGAGCGAAGCAGCATCCAGACGACGGCTGCGGTGATCGGGAAGGCGGCGACAGCCGCGACGGTGGTCACGGGATTCGACGGTAACCCAGCGGTGTTAGGGCCGTGTTTGCCCCAACGAGCCGTCCCTAGACTAGAGCAGCGTCATGACGGTCTACGCCGATCTGGTCCGCTACCGGGAGCTGTTCGCGAACCTCTTCCGGCGCGACTTCCAGGCCAAGTACAAGGGGTCGCTGCTCGGCGTCCTCTGGTCGCTCCTGAACCCGCTGATCCTGCTCGGCGTCTACCTGCTCGTCTTCGGGCTGATCTTCACGAACAAGACGATCGCCCACTACCCGATCTACCTGCTCGCGGGGCTCGCGTGCTGGATCTTCTTCTCGGTGTCCCTCCAGTCGGCGTCGCGCTCGATGGTCGACAGCGCGGAGCTGATCCGGAAGGTGCGCTTCCCGCGGCAGCTGGTGGCGTTCTCGATGGTCGCGACGCAGGCCGTGACGTTCGCGGTCATGGTCGCGATCCTGATCGTGCTCGCGCTCCTGTTCGTCCCCGGCTCCGGCGCGACGGTCTGGCTGGCGCTGCCCCTCGCGGTCGTCTTCGCCGCCTTCGTGGCCGGGCTCGCGCTGCTGGTCGCGTGCCTGAACGTGCTCTTCCGCGACGTCGAGCACATCCTGACGGCGGCGTTGCTGCCCTGGTTCTTCGTCACGCCGATCCTCTGGTCGGCGACGTCGCCGCCGAGCCAGGCGCGGAGCCACCACGCCCTGCTCGAGGTGCTGCGCTGGGCGAACCCGGTCGCGCCGCCGATCGCCGCCGTCCGCGACGCGCTGTGGTCGGCCCACGCGCCGGGAGCCGGCGAGGTCGTGTACCTCGTGGTCGCGGCCGCGGTGGCGCTCGCCGTGGGCGCGCTCGTCTTCCGGGCCGTCGACGACCGGATCGCGGTCGAGCTCTAGCCGGCGGCGAGCGTGCCGGCGTCGAGCCGTGCGCGGAACGCCTGCGCGGCCTCGACGACGCGCGCCACCTCGTCGTCCGTCAGGTGCGGGTGGATCGGCAGCGACAGCACCTCGCGCGTGGCGGCGGCGGCGTTGCCGCGCTCGACGACGCGATGCGCGTACTCCGCCACGAGCGGGAGCTCGTGGATGCAGTACGAGTAGTGGACCATCGTCGAGACGCCGCGCGCCTCGAGCTCCGCGGCGAGCGCGTCGCGCTCGGCCGTGCGGACGACGAACTTGTGGAAGATGTGCTCGCGCTCGCCGCCGGCGTCGGGCACCGTGACGCCCGGCCCTTGGAGCGCGTCGACGAACGCCTCCGCGATCTCGCGCCGCCGGCGCAGCCAGCGTTCCTCCGCCTCGAGCTTCACGAGCAGCGTCGCGGCCGCGACGGTGGACAGCTGCGCGTTGAACCCGAGCCGAACGAACTCGCGCCCCGAGCGGCCGTGGTAGCGCAGCGAGCGCGCGGTCGCTGCGACGTCGTCGTCGTCCGTCAGCACCGCCCCGCCGCTGCCGAGCGCGCCGACGACCTTGGTCGGATCGAAGCTGTAGCAGCTGACGAGCCCCGCCGAGCCGGCCGGCCGGCCTCCGGACTCGGCGCCGAATGCCTGAGCGGCGTCCTCGATCAGCGCGAGGCCGTGCCGCTGTGCGAACGCCTCGGCCTCGTCGCGCCGCGCGAGGCGCCCGTACAGGTGCACGTAGACGAGCGCCGCGGTCGCGGGCGTCAGCGCGCTCTCGGCCAGATCGAGGTCGAGCCCCCAGACGTCGTCGACGTCGACGAAGATCGCGGTGGCGCCGGTACGGAGCACCGCCGTCGCCGTGGCGGCGAACGTGTAGTCGGGCACGAGCACCTCGTCGCCGGGCCCGATCCCGGCCGCGACGAGCGCGAAGTAGAGCGCGTCGGTACACGAGTTGACGGCGACCGCGTGCCGACGGTGCGCGTAGCCGGCGAGGCGCTCCTCGAGCTCCGGCACGGCATCGCCCTGCAGGAGTTGCCCCGACGCGAGCACCTCGTCGAACGCCTGCAGCAGCGGCTCGCGCAGCTCCTGGTACTCGCGGTCGAGCGCGAAGAAGGGGACCTGCGGCGGCGTCACGACTGCGCCGCCGTGCTCGCGTCCTCGTCGGGCAGGGCGGCGACGAAGTCGAGATAGGTCGAGATGCCGCGCTCGAGCGGGAACTGCGGGTCGTAGCCGAGCAGCTCGCGCGCCTTCGACACGTCGAGCGCGCCGCGGCGCGGCCGGAAGTCCGTCTCGCCCTCCGCGATCTCCGCGTCGATCCCGGGGACACGCGCGCGCACGAGGTCGTAGAGCTCGGCGAGCGAGCGGCCCCGGCCGGCGGTGATGTTGAAGGTCTCGCCGACGACGGGCGAGAGCAGCGCGGCGATCAGCCCGTCGGCGACGTCCTCGACATAGCTGAAGTCGAGGAACGTCGTCCCGGGGTTGACGAGCCGCAGCGGGTAGCCGAAGCGCGCGGCGTCGACGACCTTCTGCACGATGCGGCCGTTGACGTCGGTCGGCCCGTAGACGGCGGACGGCCGGACGATCACCGCCGGCACGCCGGCGGTGCGGCCGAACACCTGCACGAGGATCTCGCCGGCGAGCTTCATGCCGCCGTACACGTCCTTGGGAGAGGTCGGCGCCGTCTCGGGCTGCGGGTCCTGCACGAAGTCGCCGTAGACCATGCTCGACGAGACGTACACGAGCTTCTCGATGCCGCCGACGGCGCGGACCGCCTCGAGGAGGTTGTGCGTCCCCTGGAGGATGCTCTGGAACGCCGGGTCGCTGTCCTTCATCGCGCTCGTCGCGAGCGGTAGCGAGCCGAGGTGGACGATGTGCGACGGCCGGACCTCGTCGAGCAGCGTCTCGAGCTGCGCGCGGTCCTCCGTCGAGCCGACGACGAGCCTCGCGCCGGCGAGCAGGCGCTCGCGACGGTGCCGGAGGTTCGCGACGTTGTGCGGC
Source organism: uncultured Gaiellales bacterium (assembly GCA_964496175.1). GTDB lineage: Bacteria > Actinomycetota > Thermoleophilia > Gaiellales > Gaiellaceae > PALSA-600. The sequence continues at coordinate 18,340 of CAZBYA010000011.1, forward strand.
GCGAGCGGCTCGTTGTAGATGCGAAGCGGGTCGAGCGCGACGACGTCGTGCCCGGCCGCGACGAGCCTCGCGGTCGTATGGGCGCCGATGAACCCGGCGCCGCCGGTGACGAGGATCGTGCTCACGTCGGGCCATGTGTACCACGCGCCGCCGCCGGACCCGCGCCGGACGCGCAGGCGAGCATCGCCTCCGCCCAGTGGTCGACGGAGTGGCGGGCGGCGACGCGGTCGCGCAGCGTCCGGCCGATCTCCAGGCGGCGCTCGAGCGGCGCCGCCGCGAGGCCGGCGAGCCGGTCGGCCAGGCTCTGCGGGTCGGCGTGCGCGAAGAAGAGCGAAGGCTCGACGTCGGCGAGGATGTCGTCGAACGCCGGGTGCGAGACGAGGACCGGCAGGCAGGATGCCGCGGCCTCGTAGACGATCTTGTCGGGCGAGATGTGGTTGCAGACGAGCGCGTCGACGCGCGCGAACAGCTCGGGCAGCTCCGCGCGCGCGACGACGCCGCCCAGCTCGACCGCGTCGCCGAGCTCGAGCTCCGCCGCGAGCCGCTCGAGCTCCCGCTTGACGGACTCCTCCTCCGGCGACATCGTCGGGCCGCGCAGCACGATCCGCACGTCCGAGCCCCTGTCGAGCAGGAGCCGCGCGGCGCGCAGCACTTCCGTCAGCCCCTTCCGCTTCGCGTAGCGGCCCGCGACGAGCGCCGTGAACGGTCCCTCGCGCCGCGTCGCCCCGACCGGCGGGAACTGCGCCAGGTCGATGCCGTGCCCGGTGCCGTGCACCTTCGGGGACGTGAACGGGAACGAGCGCGTGTCGACGCTCGTGATCGCCGTCGCCACCCGCTCCGACAGGCGGAGCACGCGATGGTCGTCCCAGTGCGTGTACCAGAGCACGACGGGGACGCCGAGCGAGCGCAGCACGGGCGTGGCGGCGAGGACGTAGAGCGGGACCATGTGGGCGATCGCGGCGACCGGCCGGGGCCGCAGCTCGGCGGCGAGCGCCGCGTTGAAGCGCGCCGCGCGGGCCGCGCGCGAACGCGCGCCGAACGTCCGGACGCGGACGTTGTCCGGCAGCGCAACCCGGGTGGCGGAATCGCAGACGACGACGAGCTCGTCGACGCGGCGGGCGAGCGCCGCGGCCTTCGGGACCGCCGCCGCGAACATCGGGCTCTCGTCGTCGAGCCGCTGCGTGACGAAGATGGCCCGGCGCACGTGCCGGCCAGTGTAGTCGGGGCCCTGTCTATAGTCGGGCCGTGACCGCGAGCGCCGTCGAGTCGCGCGGCTACGACCCGTCGCGCCGCGCCGACCTGGTCGGGCTGATGGCCCGCGTGTGGCAGGACCCGGAGGCCGGCGAGCACATCGAGTGGTGGTTCGACCAGAGCCCGGTCGCGCCCGGCACGATCAGGCTCGCCGAGGTCGGCGGCGAGCTCGCCGGGACGCTCGGGATGACCTACGTGCCGATGCTCGTGCGCGGCGAGCGCACCGTCGTCGCGATGCCCGTGCGTGGGGTCTCGCTCGAGCAGTTCCGCGGCCTCGGCATCTTCTCCCGGCTCGAGCTCGAGAACGAGGAGGAGTCGCTCCGCCGCGGCGTGCGGCTGGCGCTGACGATCCCCAATCCGCGCTCGCATTCGATCTTCCTGCGCGTCGGGTGGCGGCCGCTCGCCGTCGAGCGCGTGTGGGTGCGGCCGCTGCGGCTCCGGTCGCGGCCCGCGGCGACGCCGGCGGGCGGGCGCTTCCGCGGCGTCGAGCGGCTCGACCGTTTCGGTCCGGCGACCGAGGCGGCGTGGCGCGAGGCGGCGCCGGCGTACGGCGACCACGTCGCGGGCGAGACGCCCTACCTGAACTGGCGGTACGTCGACGCGCCGCACGACTACCGGCGCTTCGCTGCGGCGGACGGCTTCGCCGTGGTGCGGCGCATGCGCGAGCGCGGCCTCGACACCGGGATGGTCTGCGCCGTCGTCGCGAAACGCAGGCGCACGGTCCGCCGGCTGCTGCGCGCGTGCGCGGCCGAGATGCGCGGTGCGCAGCTGCTCGCCGCGCTGCGGCCGCCGGTGCACGCCGGCGCGTACGCGGCGGCGGGCTTCCTGCCGACGCCGCGGACGATGACGATCCTCGGCAAGTCGCTCGACGGCACGACGCCGCTGCCGGAGCGGCCCGTGCACCAGTTCGGCGACCACGACTTCGTGTGATGGCCGGGCGCGACGGCGGCGGGCCGCTCGTCCTGCACGTGCAGAAGGTGGCCGGGATCTCCGGCTCCGAAGGCCACCTGCTCTCGGTCCTGCCCCGGCTGCGCGAGCGGGGGTGGGACGTCCGCTTCCTGATGCTGCACGAGCACGAGGCCGGCGCCTGGGAGTTCGCGGGCGAACTGGAGGCGCGCGGCATCCCGCTCGACGCGATCACGCTCCGCGCCGATGTCGATCCCGGCGCGTTCGCGCGCGTGCTCGCCCACCTGCTGCGGCGACGGCCCGAGATCCTGCACACGCACCTGGTGCACGCCGACGCGTACGGTCACATCGCAGGCGCGCTCGCCAACGTCCCCGTCCGCCTCGCGACCAAGCACGGCTTCAACGAGTTCCGCGAGGGCAGGCTGTTCTCCCTCGGCGACCGCTTCGTCGCGTCCCTCTCGCACCGGCAGATCTCGATCTCGCGCGGGCTGGCGCGCTACCTGGCGGACACGGAGGGCTTCGCGCTCGACGACTTCGACATCGTCCACTACGGGATCGAGCCCGTGGGGGACGCGGCGCCGTCCGACGGCCCGCCTCGGCTCCTCTGCCTCGGGCGCCTGATCCCGATCAAGGGTCACCTGGTCCTCCTGCGCGCGCTCCGGGCCGCGCGCGAGCGCGTGCCGGACGTGCGCCTGGAGATCGCCGGCCGCGGGCCGCTCGAGCGGAGCCTGAAGGCGTACGCGCGGGAGCTCGGGGTCGGCGACCTCGTCGACTTCGTCGGGCACGTCGTCCCGCCGCAGACCGCGATCGAGCGCGCGACCGTGGTGGTCGTCCCCTCCATGGGCGAGGGCTTCGGGATGGTCGCCCTCGAGGCGATGGAGCGCGCGAGGCCGGTGGTCGCGGCGGATGTCGGCGGCCTCTCGGCGATCGTGCGCCACGGCGAGACGGGTCTGCTCGTGCCGCCCGCCGACCCGGCGGCGCTCGCGGATGCGATCGTCGAGCTCGTCGCCGACCCGGCGCGCGCGGCGCAGCTCGGGGAGGCGGGCCGCCGCCGCGCGCTCGAGCACTTCACGATCGAGCGGTGCGTCGAGCGGACGGAGCTCGTCTACCGCGAGCTGCTGGCCCGCGCCGACGGCGGCCGCTCGCCGTCGACGTAGAGCCGCTGCCACAGCTCGAGCATGAGCAGGCACCAGAGGCGGTGGCCGTGGTCGGCGCGGCGCTCGGCGTGCTCGCGCAGGAGGCGCTCGACCTCCGCCCGCCGGAAGAGGCCGCGGTCTCGCTCCAGGAGGAGGGTCTCGGCCAGCGAGCGCAGGTCGCTGCGGAACCAGCGCTCGAGCGGCACCCCGAACCCCGTCTTGTCCCGGGCGGCGACGGCGGGCGGCAGGTCGGCCGCGAACGCGCGCCGCAGCGCCCACTTGCCGGTCCGGCCGCGCAGCTTGAGCGAGTCGGGGAGCGCGAGCCCCAGCTCGACCACGCGGTGGTCGAGCAGCGGCGAGCGGAGCTCGAGGGAGCACGCCATCGACGCCAGGTCGGCTTTCACGAGCAGGTCGCCGGGCAGGTACGTGCGCAGGTCGACCAGCTGGAGGCCCGCGAGGCCGTCGCCCGGCTCGGGCAGCAGGTCGGCGCGGACGCCGCCGAGCTCGGCGAGCGCCTCGTCCGTCCACAGGCGGCGGCGGAGGGCGGGCGGGAAGACCTGCATCAACCGGTCGTAGCGCAGCCGCGCGGGCGCCGCCGCCACGTCGAGCAGCCGTCGGGCGCGGTAGAGCGGCGAGCGCGGCTCCCGCCGCGCCGCCGGCAGCGCGCCGAGCGCCGCCGCGCCGGCGGCCGCGAGCGGACGCGGCACGCGCCGCGCGAGCCCGTACGCGGCGTAGCGCTCGTACCCGGCGAACGACTCGTCGCCGCCGTCGCCGGTCAGCGCCACCGTCACCCGCCGTCGTGCCGCCTCCGAGACGACGAGCTGCGGCAGGGCGGCCTCGTCCCCGTGCGGCTCGTCGAACGCCCACGCGAGGCGCGGGAGCAGCGCCTCGGCGTCCAGCTCGACCTCGATCTCCTCGTGCACCGTCGCGTAGCGCTCGGCGACCGCTCGCGCGTAGGCGCGCTCGTCGTAGCGCCGGTCCGGGAAGCCGATCGTGAACGTCCGCACGGGCTCCGCCGACGCCTGCGCCATCAGCGCGACGACGATGCTCGAGTCGATCCCGCCCGAGAGCAGCGCGCCGAGCGGGACGTCTGCGACGAGCCGCCGGCGCACGGCCGCCGACACCTCGTCGCGCACGCGCTCCAGCCACTCGGCCTCGTCGCGCGCCGGCGTCGCAGCGTGCGGCTCCCAGTACGCGCGCTCCTCGACGCGGTCGCCCTCGGCGACGAGCAGGTGCCCGGGCGGCAGCTTCCGCACGCCCTCGAGCGCCGTCTCCGGCCCGGGCACGTACTGGAGCGCGAGGTACCGGTCGAGCGCCTCGAGACGCACGCGGCGCGGCAGGCCGGGGAGCGTCAGCAGCGCCTTCAGCTCGGATGCGAACGCCAGCGTCCCGTCCGGCAGCCGCGTCCACAGCAGCGGCTTCTTCCCGAGCCGGTCGCGGGCGAGCACGAGCCGCCCGCGTGACCGGTCCCAGAGCGCGAGCGCGAACATCCCCTCGAGGCGCGACACGAAGTCCAGGCCGTGCTCCTCGTAGAGGTGCGGCAGCAGCGGCGTGTCGCCTGTCCCGCGCACGTGGTGCCGCCCCGCGAGCGACGCGCGCAGCTCGCGGAAGTTGTAGAGCTCGCCGTTGAAGACCGCGACGATCTCGCCGTCCTCGCTCGTCACCGGCTGGTCGCCGGTGGGCAGGTCGAGGACGGCGAGCCGCCGGTAGCCGAGGGCGCACGCGCCGAGGCGCTCGGCGGCTCCGTGGTCGGGGCCGCGGTGGACGAGCGCCGCGGTCATCCGCTCCACGAGCGCGACGTCGGGCGCCTGGGAGTCGGTGCCGAGCAGTCCGCAGATGCCGCACACGTCGCGCGGCCGTCAGGGCGACCAGGTGCCGAGCGCGCGATTCAGGAGCCGCCGCGCGCGCGTCCCGGAGACGGTGTCCTTGACGGCGAGCAGGTCGCACGCGCCCTCGAGCACGAGCTCGAACGTGCGGAGCGAGTACGGCTCCGCGTTGTACCGGCGGAGCCGTAGCGGGTCCGAGGCGGCGCCGTTCGCACCCGTGATCGCGGTGAAGCCGAGCTCGTAGCCGGCCTGCCGGACGAGGCTGACGTGGACACTCTTGAAATGGAACTCCGACCCCTTCACGTACGCGAAGGAGCGAACCGGCCGCCCGAGGTGCTCCTCCAGCCGCAGCTTCGAGAGCGCGATCTCGTCGAGCGCGTTGTCGATGTCGACCTCGGCGAGCGGGCGGTGGGCGATCCCGTGCGACTCGATCCGCACGCCGGAGCGGTCCAGCTCCAGCACCTCGTCCCAGTCGAGCGTCGGGTTGGCGATGCCGCGCCGCGCGAGGTCGCGATCGTGCGGGAGCGGCGTGGCCGCGCCGACGTACGCGAGCGGCACGAAGAGCACGGCGGGATAGCCGTGCCGCGAGAGGACCGGAAGTGCGTTCTGGAGCACGTCGAGGTACCCGTCGTCGAACGTGATCAGGACCGCGCCCGGTGGCAGCGGTGTGCCGTGGGCGTAGTAGTCGAGCACCGCGTCGAGGTCGACGACGGTGTAGCCGAGCTCGCGCAACATCCCCATCTGCTCGTCGAAGACGCCCACCGGCACCGTCGTGGGGTTGCCGGGAATGTCGTTCACCTTGTGGTACATGAGCACCCGCAGCGCACGCTGCTCCTCGCCGTCGGGGCCGAGCAGGGCCGCGGTCTCGCCCATCGTGCGGTAGACGCCGTTCTTGAGGAGCTGCTTCGCCGCCTGCGCGTTCACCGAGGTCAGTGTAGGCGCACGCGCTCCAGGATCCCCTCGAGCTCGGCGTAGACGCGCTCGGGCGCGTAGCGCTCGACGGACGACGCGGCCGCCGCGGCGAGCCGCAGCCGGAGCCCGTCGTCGTCGAGGTACCGGCGGATCGCGCCCGCGAACGCGTCGACGTCGTTCGGCTCCACGACGAGCCCGTTGACGCCGTCCTCCACCACCTCCCCGACGCCGCCGGTGCGCGTCGCGAGCACCGGCGTGCCGACCGCGAGCGCCTCGACGACCGTATGCGGGAAGTTCTCCCAGCTCGACGTCAGGACGGCCGCGTCGGCCGCGCGGAACAGCTCCAGCACCGTGTCGCGCGGCGCCGCGCCGAGGAAGCGAGCGCCGCCGAGCCGCTCGAGCGCCTCGCGGTCGGGACCGTCGCCCGCGATCACGAGCTCGACGCCGCCCGCGCGACGCGCGGCCTCGATCGCGACGTGGAGCGACTTCTGCGTCGTCAGCCGACCGGCGAACACGAGCGTCGGCCCGGCGAAGCCGAAACGCTCGCGCAGTGCCTCGCGCGGCGGCAGCTCGCCCACCGAGGGCGCCGGGTTGGGCAGCACGGAGACGCGGTCGGGCTCGAGGCCCCAGCCGAGCGCCAGCTCGCGCAGGAACGCGCTCGGGCACACGACGTGCGCCGCGCGGCGCAGGCCCGCGTCGCGCACGGCCCGCAGCGGCAGCGTCGACGGCGGCGCCGCTCGCTGGAAGTCGGCGAGGGAGCCCGGGAAGAGGCCCCGCCGCCGCGCGCGCTCGTATGCCGGGTCGCCGGTCAGCTTGACGACGAACGGCCGCCGCGCGAGCGTCGAGCCGAGCGCGCTTCGGCCGAACATGCCCGTGGTGTAGACGACCTGGCTGCGTCGGGCGGCCGCGGCGACCAGCCGGACGGTCTCGGCGTGGCGCACCCCCACCGGGAGCCGCCGCGTCACCCACCGCACCGGGTACGGCTCGCTCGCGGGCTGCGCGTCGGCGGTGACGAGCGCGGTCACGTCGTGGCCGTGACCGGAGAGGAAGCGCGCCACCTCGGGTGCATGGCTGGCCGGCCCGCCGACGTCGGGCGGCCAGATGCCGGAGACGACCAGGACCCTCACGCCGCCTCGTACACCTCGAGCGTCCGCCGCGCCATCCGGTCGACCGAGAACTCCGCGTGCGCGCGCGCGCGCCCGGCGCGGCCGTACGCCTCGCGGCGCCCGTCGTCGCGGAGCAGCGCGAGCAACGCGTCCGCGAGCGCCGCGTCGTCCTCCGGCGGCACCAGCACGCCGGTCTCGCCGTCGACGACCAGCTCGGGCACGGCGCTGACGCGCGTCGCGACGACCGCACGCCCGGCGAGCATCGCCTCGAGCAGCGCGAGCCCGAAGCCCTCCCAGCGCACCGGGTGCACGAGCAGCTCGGCGCGCCGGAGCCAGGCGCTCACGTCTCCGACGCGGCCCGGCAGGACGACTGCGTCGGCGACGCCGAGCTCGCGGGCGAGCCCCTCGAGCGCGGGGCGCTCCTCGCCCTCGCCGAGCACCACCAGCACGGCGCGGGCGTCCGAGGCGCGCACCCGGGCGAGCGCCCGAACGGCCACGTCGACCCCCTTCTGGCGCGCCAGCCGCGAGACCGCGAGCAGCACCCGCGCGTCGGGCGGCAGCTGCGGCCCGTCGTCGGCGGCCCACGCCCGCGGCGGCTCGTCGAGGCCATAGTGGATCACGACCACCTTCGACGCGGGGAGCCCGACGCGCTCGACGGTGAAGCGCGCGAGCGCGTGCGTGATGCAGACGATCTGCCGGGCGCGGCGCGCGAGCGCGCGCTCGATGTGGCGGAACGGCCCCACACGGAAGGGGTCGTCATTGTGCTTCGTCGTGACGAGCCGCGTGCGTGCGACGGACGCGGCGATCGCGCCGTAGACGTCGGCGTGCACCAGATGCGTGTGCACGACGTCGGGACGAAGCTCCCGCACGACGCGCGTCGCGTCGAGTGCGAGCCGCGGGTCGAGATCCCTCGCCGAGGGAAGCCGGCGGAATGCAACCCCTTCGCTGCGCAGCTCGTCGTAGAACGGCTCGGGCGCTCCGCCCGGGTCGTCGAGGCCGAGCAGGAACGGCTCGACTCCCAGCCGCGCGAGCGCCGGCAGCAGGGCGAGCAGGTGGCGCTCCGAGCCGCCGATCCCGCCGATGCGGTGGACGTGGAGGACCCGCACGCGGCGCGGTCAGGCCTCCGCCGTCACGTGGAAGTTCGCGAACAGCGCGCCCGGGATCGGCTCGTGCAGCGCCGGCACCCGCCGGTCGATCGCGGCGGCCGCGCGGTTGAGCGCCGCGATCGGCGGCCGGCCGAGCGCGCGCAGGCGCAGGCGCTTGCAGACGAGGTCGACGTAGAAGCCGACGATCATCGCCACGCACGCGGTCGTCCCCGACGACGGCTCGACCGTGACGGCGCTCCACTCGGCGTTCGCGCGGAACAGCTCCGCGAGCCCCTCGTGCGTCCAGCGCCAGCGGTCGTGCGGCGACGGGTGGTAGACGTAGACGCCGTGCGTCGACGCGAGCGCGCGCCCGCCAGGCGCGAGCACGCGCCGGAGCTCGCCGACCGCCGCCGCTGGGTCGTCGCAGTGCTCGAGCACCTGGTTGCAGAGGACGAGGTCGAAGCTCGCATCGGGGACGGGCAGCTGTTCGACCGCGCCGACCAGGTCGGCGTACGGCGTGGCGACCACGTCGACCCCGACGTACTCGCTCACGTGCGGCGCGAAGAACGGCTCGTACGGCTTGACGCCGCAGCCGACGTCGAGCACGCGGCACCGGCCGCGTTCCCCTGCCGCGGCCGCCTCGGCGCGCAGCCACGCCGCGAGCGGGGCCCGAACGCACCAGGTCGGAGAGGAGAGGCTCGGGGCACGGCGGTCTGCGCCGGGCGCTTGCGTCACGGCCGCGACTATAGACGCGGCCGCGCATACATTAAGGACGTGGCCTTCCTGCGACCGCTCCGGCACGCGGCGATCCTCGCCGCGGTGCCGCTCGCCGCGCTGCTCGCGCCGCGGTCGCTGGCGACGCAGCCGCCGGAGCCGACCTGGCACGTCGACGCCGCGCCGTTCCGCCTCGTCGTCACCCGCGGCGCCGCCGGCGTGGTCGCGGAGGCGCCGTGGTCGGCGACGTCGTCGAGCTTGACGTACCACCTCGCCGACGGCACGCCGCACGCCCTGACCAGCCTCGTCTCGCAGTCGCCGGTGTCGGGCGGGACCGCGTACACCGTCGCCACCGACGAGCCAGGGCGCACCGCGGTCGTGACCGTGCGGACGAACCCGACCGGAGTCGGCGTCGACGTGCAGCTGCGGCCCGCGACCGGCGTCGGCGACATCGGCGAGTCGTTCGCGAGCGCCGCGGGCGAGCACTTCCTCGGCTCCGGCGAGCGCGGCGACTACGTCGACCTGCTCGGGCAGGCGCCCTCGCTCGCCGTCAACTACGGCTGCGCGTACCTGGCGACCCCGTTCTACGCGAGCACGGCCGGCTACGGCGTCTACGTGCCCGGCGACGCGCGCGGGCGCTTCGCGTTCCCGGCGACGGGGACGCCGGCGGCGGCGTGCAGCGCCCGGCACGACCTCGCAGGCTGCGCGCTCAGCCCGGCCCCGGGCCGTACGCAGCTGTGCATGCAGTCGAACGAGCTCTCCTACGATGTCTTCGCCGGCTCGTTCGCGGCCGTCTCGTCCGCCTACGCCGCCGTCACGGGCCGGCCGGCGCTCCCGCCGGTCTCCGAGTTCGGGCTGATCAAGTGGCGCGACGTCGTCAACGGCCCCGGCGAGATCCTCGACGACATCCAGCAGTTGCAGAGCCGGGGGATCCCGATCGCCTGGGTCGAGCTCGACAACCCCTGGGAGCCCGGCTGCGTCGGCAGGCTCACCTTCGACCCGGCGAGGATCCCCGACCCGGCGGGCCTGATCCGCCAGGTGCACACGCTCGGCGTCCGCTTCATGCTCTGGGTGTCGCCGATGGCGACGTGCTGGGATGCCTACCCGTCGGGGCAGACGATCAACGCCGTCACCGGCGGCGCCTACCCCGAGGTGAACTTCGAGAACGCAACCGCGCTGGCCACGTTCCAGCAGCGGCTGCGGGCGCTGCTCGCCCTCGGCGTGGATGGGTTCAAGGCCGACCGTGGCGCAGACTTCGATCCGGGCGCCGTCCTCAACCGCTACCCGCTCGAGTACGCCCGCGCCGTCATGCAGGTCGCTCCCGCGGCCGCAGCCATCTTCCAGACCGGCGTCCCCGGCTCGCAGAGCGTCGTGCCGGGCGTCTGGGCGGGCGACCAGCCAGGCGCGTGGATCGGGCTCCAGCGGGCGATCAGGATGGCGCAGACCGCCGGCGTCTCGGGCTTCCCGATCTGGGGCTCCGACACGGGCGGCTACTCGAGCGTCGGGGAGACGCCGGACGTCTTCGTCCGCTGGGCCCAGCTCTCGGCGGTGTCGCCGGTGTTCGAGGTCGGCGGGATCGGCGAGAACGCGACCTTCTGGCAATGGGGCGACGCGACCGCGGAGCTGCTGCGCCAGGCGGCGGTGCTCCACTACGAGCTCTTCCCGTACCTGTACGGGCTTGCGCAGGCGGCCTCGCAGACGGGCGTCCCGATCCTGCGCCCGCTGGGCTACCAGTTCCCGTCCGACCGCGGCTCGTGGTCGGCCGACCTCGAGCTGATGGTCGGCCCGAGCCTGCTCGCGGCCCCCGTGACGGCGTCGGGGACGACGCCGAGCGTGTACCTGCCGCCGGGCGCGTGGGTCGACCTCTTCGCCGGCTCGACCGTCACCGGCCCTTCCACCGGCACGCGCCAGACACCGCTTTCGCAGTTCCCGCTCTACCTGCGGCGTGGCGCGATCATCCCGTTCGACTTCCGCGACCCGCAGCTCTGGCCGCAGCCGTGGGGCGTCGACGATCTCGGCCACCCGGGTCGTGCGGGCTGGCTGTACGCGCCGGCTCCGGGACGCGCGTCCGCGGCGGGGGTCGGCGTCGTCGACGAGGGCGGGACGATCACCGTCGCGTTCACAGGGTCGACGCGCGAGCGCGAGCTGCTGCTCGTCGGCGTCCGCGTGCGCCGCGCGTCCGTCCCGCACGTCGCGGCGGCCGCGCTGCGGTCGGCGCGCGCCGGCTGGGCGATCTCCCCGGCCTCGCCCTTCCCGGGCGTTGTCGTCAAGGTCGCGCCGGGCGCGCGCACCGTCACGGTGCAGACGGCGCGCTGACGCACGGCGCGGCCGCCGCGAACCCGAGCACCCCGATCGCCAGCCAGGTGAGCGCGTCCAGGGGCAGGCCGGCGTCCAGGTTGAGCCCTGCCCACGCCCCTGTGCAGATCAGCGTCCAGGCGATGCCGATCGCGGCCGGCTCCCGCGCGTCCGGCGGGCCGCGCAGCAGCACGCGGACGCCGACCGCCACGCCGGCGGCGAAGACGGACAGGAACACGACGAGCCCGATCGCGCCCATGTCGGCGAGCGCCTGCACGTAGGCGCTCTGGAGCCCCCACGGGTGCGCCGGCGAGGGCAGTCCCTCGGCCGAGGCGGTCGGGAAGCGCCGGTGCGCCGCGGCGAGGTAGGGCCCGTACGCCCACTCGTCCGTCGAGGCGTGCCAGCCGGCGCCGAGGACGGGATGGGCGAGGAAGATCCGCAGGCCGATGTACGCCAGCACCGTCCGCTGCGCGTACGTCTGGACGTGCTGCGAGCTGGTGGGCTGCGCCTTGCGCACGCCGAGGAAGCCGAGGAACTGCGAGATGTCGTTGCCGCGCAGCCCCAGCGTCCCGAGCGCGACGAGCACCGAGACGACGGCGAGCCAGGCGGCGCCGCGGCGTCCCAGCGTGCCGAGGCGACGTGCGAGCAGCGCGACCACGACGATCGCGAGCAGCGTCCCGCCGACGACGGCGACCGTGCCCGCCAGGACGAGGCCGACCGCCCCCGCGATGCCGGCGACGCGCGTCACCCGCCGGTCCTGCCCGGTCCGCAGCGCGATCGCGGAGACGGCGACGGCGAGCGCAGCGGCGGAGAGCGCGGCGAAGTCGTGCACCCCCAGGAACGACGGCTGCCGCCAGCCCCGCGGCCACGCGCCGACGATGTTCACGCCGGCGAACTGGAGGACGCCGACCGCGGTCGCGGCGGCGCTCCACAGGCTGAGCGACGCGAGCACCAGGCCGAGGTCGGCGCGGCTGCGGACGAGCACGGCGAGCGCCGGCGCGAGCAGCGCGTACTCCCAGAACTTCGCGGCCGTGACGAGGTGCGTGCCGAACGGGTACGCGGACGAGAGCAGGTGGCCGTGCACGGTCGTGACGACGATCCAGACGAGCAGCGCCGCGGTCGTTGCCCAGAGCCACAACCCGCCTCGCAGCTCGCGGAAGCGCGTGCGCGTGCCGGCGGCGAGCGCCGTCAGGACGACCGCGGCGACGGCGACGTCGGAGAGCGCGACCGACACGTGCGACGACCCCGCGCCGAGGTCGACGGATGGCTGGTACTGCACGTGCAGGAAGAGCAGCGGCAGCGCCAGCGCGGGGACGAGAGCGACCGAGGGCCGGAAGGCGCGGGGCAAGGAGTCCGCGGCGGTCGAGCCCACTCGGGCCGCCACTATACTGGCCTCGGTCATGGCATCGCGCCTGATCTGGCGCCGGTCGGCGACTGCGATCGGCATCTACGGCGCTGCCGCACTCGGCTTCCTCGGCACGGTCGTCGCGTCCCGCGAGCTCGGGAGGAGCGACTTCGGCCGGCTCGCGATCGTGATCGCCGCGATCGGCTTCCTCCAGCTGCTGCTCGACCTGACGGTCGAGGAGGCGGCGGTCAAGTACTGCTTCCGCTACTCGACCGCGGGCGACTGGGGACGCTTTCGGCGCGTCTTCCAGATCTCCGCCGTCGTCGTGCTCGCCGGCGGCCTGCTCGGCGCGGCGGCGCTGCTCGTGCTCGCGCCGTTCTCGCACGCCGTCTTCCGCACGTCGGGGCTGACCGTGCCGCTGCTCGTCGCGGCGCTCGTCCCGGTCCTCCAGGCGCCCGAGGGGCTCGCCGAGACGGCGCTGATCCTGCGCCAGCGGTACGACGTCCGGGCGCTCTTCCTCGCGCTCTCGATGGGCCTGCGCCTGGCCGGCCTCGCCGTCGGCGCGCGCCACGGCGTGCTCGCGGCCGTGCTGGGGATCGTCGCCGCGCAGGTCGTCGCCTCCGCCGCCGTCACGACCGCGGGCATCGTCTCGTTCCGCCGCTTCCCGGCGGCTCCAGCAACGCCGCTCGGAGACGACCGCGTGCCGTTCCGGCGCTTCGTCGTGCAGTCGAGCATCGGGACGACGATCGTCACGTTCAAGAGCTCGCTGCCGACGCTGCTCGTCGCGCTGGTCGCGTCGCCGCTCCAGGTCGGGTTCTTCAAGATCGCCCAGGCGCCGCAGTCGGCGTTCGCGTCGTTGAGCGCGCCGGCGCGGCTGATCCTGCTCGCGGAGCAGACGCGCGACTTCGAGCAGGGGCGGATCGCGCGGCTCTTCCAGCTCCTGCGCCGCTACATGCTCGCCACCGGCCTTGGCGCGTGCGCGGTCGTGCCGCTGCTCTGGTGGCTGATGCCGACGCTGGTGCGGCTCGTGTACGGCGCGAGGTGGGTCCCCGCCGTCGAGGCGGCCCGGCTGATCGTCGTCGCCGCGGCGCTCCAGGTCGTGCTGGGCTGGACGAAGTCGTTCCCCGTCTCGATCGGCCGCCCGATCCTGCGGGTGATCGCGCAGTCGATCGAGATCGCCGTGCTCGTGCCCGTGCTGCTCGCGCTCGGCGCGGTCTGGGGCGCGACGGGTGCGGCCGGGGGCGTGCTGGCCGCGAGCGTCGCGTTCGCGGCGGTGTGGGTCGTCCTGCTCGTCCGGCTCCGTCGGTCGCCCCTCGGCCCCCCGGCGGCCGCAGGCGGGCCGAGGCCGGTGCCGGTCGAGCCGGAGCTGCTCGCCCCGTGACGCCCCGCCTCCTGTTCGTCGGCCGGAACCGCTACCGGCTCCCGCTCGACGACAGCCTCACGCGCAAGTTCGAGGCGCTCGGCGAGCGCTTCGACGTGCGCGTGCTGGCGAGCGCGCCCGCGGGCTCGCCGACCCGCGACGGCACCTTCGAGCTCGTGCCGCCGCTCCGCTTCCGGCGGCTCGACGGCCTCGCGTTCTATGCGGCGCTGCCGTTCCGTACGGCGCGATCGCTGCGGCGCTTCCGGCCGGACGCCGTCGTCGCGCAGAGCGCGTACGAGGCGGCGGCGGTGCTGGCGGGGCGCCGGCTGGCGCGCAGCCACGCCGCCGTCGTGCTCGACGTCCACGGCGACTGGCGCACGTCGACCCGCCTGTACGGCTCGGTGGGCCGCCGGCTGCTCGCACCGCTCGGCGACGCCGTCGCGGCGGCGGCGCTCCGCCGGGCGGACGCGGTCCGCACGATCACCGACTACACCACCGAGCTGGTCCGTTCCTACGGCGTCGAGCCCGCCGACGTCTTCCCGGCGTTCATGGACCTCGAGCCGTTCCTGTCGCAGCCGCGGGCACCGCTCCCCGAGCGGCCCCGGGCGCTGTTCGTCGGCGTGCTGGAGCCGTACAAGAACATCGACGGGCTCGCCGACGCGTGGCGGACGGTCACGACGCGGCTGCCGGAGGCGACGCTCCACGTCGTCGGGAACGGCACGCGCGTCGACGTCGTCGAGCGGCTGCTGGCGGACGTGCCGGGCCGCACGGAGTGGACGCCGTCGCTCCCCACCGAAGGGATCGTCCGCGCGCTCGACGAGGCGACGTGCCTCGTCCTGCCCTCGCGCTCGGAGGGGATGGGTCGCGTCATCGTCGAGGCGTTCTGCCGGGGGCGCCCGGTGATCGGCGCCGGGGTCGGCGGCATCCGGGACCTCGTCCGCGACGGCGTCAACGGGTTGCTCGTCGACCCCGGCGACATCCGCTCGGTCGCAGCCGCGCTCGAGTCGGTGCTCGGCGACGGCGCGCTCGCCGAACGGCTGGCCGCCGGGGCGCGGGCGAGCGCGGCCGAGTGGACGGCGACGCCGGAGCAGTACGCCGAGCGCCTGCGCGCGCTCGTCGACCGCGTGGTCGTCAGCGGCGGGCCGCGGCCCTGAGCACGATCCGCCCGTCGTAGACCCACGGCTCGTCGCGCGGCGGCGCGTACGCGGGCAGGCCCGCGACCTCCGCGACCTGCTCGAGCTCGACCCCGGGCAGCACCGACGGGCAGACGAGCGGCGACGCGAAGCCGGGCACGCGCCCGGGCCCGGGCGCGTACGCCGCGAGCGCGCGCGGGCGCCGGTGGAGGAGACCGCCCTCCCAGGCGATCGCGCCGGCGACCACGCCGTACCCCTCGGCGTGCGCCGCGCGGACGCGCTCGGCCCAGTCGGCGTCCGGCTCGACGCCGGGCGGCAACTCGGCGTGCGGCTCGCCCTGCCGCGGCTCGACGGCGACGTCCTGGGCGAGCATGGGGCTGCCGAGCTCCGAGAACCACGCGCGGAGCTCGGCGACGAGGTCGAACGCGAGCCGGTAGGGGCCCGGCGGGATCGGCGCCCGCACGCGGACGTCGACCGTCCCCCGCTCGCCCGGCGCGAGCGGCGGCGGCGGATTGCGCACGCCGTCCCAGACGATCGGGTTGCCGCGGTCGTCGAGCCAGTGCGACGAGACGAAGACACCGTGCTCCCAGGCGATCGCGCCCGCGTTCCAGAGCTCGAGCCGGGCGGTGAAGAGCGTGCCCGCCTGCGGCGCGACGTCCGGCGGCGCGCCCCAGGTGACGGCGAGGGGTCCCTTCGACAACGCACTACCCTATCCCGCGTGGATCCGCTCCTCGTCCGGGCGGCGCGGCGCGAGCCGGTCGAACGCACCCCCGTCTGGTTCATGCGGCAGGCCGGGCGCTCGCTGCCGGAGTACCGGGCGGTGCGCGAGCGGCATTCGTTCTGGGAGGTGGCGCAGACGCCGGAGCTCTGCGCCCAGGTGACGCTCCAGCCTGTGCGGCGGCACGGCGTGGACGCGGCGGTGATGTTCGCCGACATCATGACCCCGGTGCTCGCGATGGGCCTCGACGTCGAGTTGGTGGAGGGCGTCGGGCCGGTCGTCGCCGAGCCGGTGCGGACGGCCGCCGACGTCGAGCGGCTGCGCGTGCCCGAGCCGGACGCGTTCGCGCCGCTCCTCGACGCGATCCGGATCGTGCGCGGGGAGCTCGAGCCGGAGCGGGCCGTCGTCGGGTTCTGCGGCGGGCCGTTCACGGTCGCCGGGTACCTGGTCGAGGGCCGCCCGTCCCGCGAGTTCGCGACCGTCAAGGCGCTCATGTACTCGGAGCCCGCGGTCTGGGCGGCCCTCCAGGAGCGCCTGACCGCGTGCTTCGCCGCGTACGTGGCCGCGCAGGCGGCGGCGGGCGCGGACGTGGTGCAGCTCTTCGACTCGTGGGTCGGGACCCTGTCGCCCGCCGACTACGAGGAGTTCGTGGCGCCGTGGTCGGCGCGCATCCTCGCCGCGGCCGGTGTGCCGACGATCCACTTCGGCACGGGCACCGCGACGCTGCTCGAGGCGATGGCGCGCGCCGGCGGCGACGTGATCGGACTCGACTGGCGGGTCCCGCTCGACGAGGGCTGGGCGCTCGCCGGCGACGACCGCGGCGTGCAGGGGAACCTCGACCCGGCGGTGCTGCTCGGCCCGTGGGAGCGGGTCGAGGCTGCCGCGCTCGACGTGCTCGCCCGCGCGCGCGGTCGCCGCGGCCACATCTTCAACCTCGGTCACGGCGTCCTGCCGCGCACCGAGCCCGCCGTGCTCTCGCGCCTCGCGGAGCTGGTCCAGGAGCGTACCGTGGAGGCGCGTGTCTGACGTCGCCGTGATCCTGATGGCCTACGGCTCGCCCGAGCGGGTCGCGGACGTGCCCGCGTACTACGCGGACATCCGCGGCGGGCGGCCGATCGCGCCGGAGCACCTCGAGGACCTCGTCTCGCGCTACCGCAGCCTCGGGATCGAGGACGCGAACCCGCTCAACGCGATCACCGAGGCGACGCGCGACGCGCTGGCCCGGGAGCTCGGGCTGCCCGTGTTCACGGGGATGAAGCACTGGACGCCGCGCATCGCCGACGCGGTCGAGGCCGCGCTCGGCGCGGGCGCGTCGACGCTCGTCGGCCTCGTGCTCGCCCCGCACTACAGCCGGCTGTCGATCGGCGGCTACCGGCGGCTGCTCGACGACGCGGTCGCCGGACGGGCGGAGGTCGTCTTCGTCTCGAGCTGGCACGACGAGCCCGGCTTCGTCGCCTTCCTCGCCGACAGGGTCCGCGGCACGCGCGCGCACGTCGTCTTCACGGCGCACTCGCTGCCGGCGCGCATCGTCGACGAGGGAGACCCCTACCGCGACCAGCTGCTCGAGACGGCGCGGCTCGTCGCCGGCGCCGCGGGCGTCGACGACTGGTCGTTCTCGTTCCAGAGCGAGTCGCCGACGGGCGAGCCGTGGCTCGGCCCCGACCTCCTCGACCACCTCGCCGAACTGCGCGGTCGCGGCGTCGGGCACGTGCTCGTCTGCCCCGTGGGGTTCGTCTCCGACCACCTGGAGATCCGGTTCGACATCGACACGGAGGCGCAGGCGAAGGCGCGCGAGCTCGGCCTCGAGCTCGAGCGGATCGAGATGCCGAACGACGATCCGCGCTTCGTGCGCGTGCTCGCGGAGATCGTGCGCGGCGCGCTGGCGCCGGTGACCGCGTGACGGCCCGGCTGCGGCCGATGAGCGCCGCCGAGTTTCCGGCGTGGCGGGCGCGCAGCGAGGCCGGCTACGCCGCGGACATGCAGGAGAGCGGCGGCGTCCCGGCCGAGGCGGCGCACGCCAAGGCCGCCGCCGACTTCGAGGCGCTGCTGACGAACGGGCTCGACTCGCCCGGGGTGCTCCTCTACGTGATCGAGGACGACGGTGTGCCCGTCGGCGAGCTGTGGCTCGGCGAGCGCAGCGGCCCGACGGGCCGGATCCTCTTCGTCTGGGAGCTGCACGTGGCGCCGGCGTTCCGCGGGCGCGGCCTCGGCCGCGCCGCCATGCTGCTCGCCGAGGACGTCGCCCGCGAGCACGGCCTGCCCGCGATCGAGCTGAACGTCTTCGGCGGCAACGAGGTCGCCCGACGCCTCTACCGCTCGCTCGGCTACGACGAGTCCTCGCTCCACATGAGGAAGCGCGTGTGACGCCCGGCCGGATCCTCGTCGACCGCGTCTCGCGCACCTTCCGCGTCTACCCGAAGGCGCAGCGGACGCTGAAGGACGTGTTCGTCGCGCCGGGGCGGTCGCGCGCGCGCGAGGTGCAGGCGCTGCGCGGCGTCTCGCTGACGGCCGAGCCCGGCGAGGCCGTCGGTCTGGTCGGTCGCAACGGCTCGGGCAAGACGACGCTGCTGCGCCTGATCTCGGGGATCATCAAGCCCACCACGGGCCGCATCGAGGTCGGCGGCCGCGTCGCGTCGCTGCTCGAGCTGGGCGCCGGCTTCCACCAGGACTTCACCGGCCGCGAGAACGTCTACCTCAACGGCTCGATCCACGGGCTCTCTCGCGCGCGCGTGCGCGAGCTGATGGACGAGATCGTCGCGTTCGCGGAGCTGGAGCGCTTCATCGACCTGCCGGTGAGGACCTACTCATCCGGGATGTACATGCGCCTCGGCTTCTCGGTCGCTGCGCACATCCGCTCGGACGTGCTGCTGCTCGACGAGGTGTTCGCGGTCGGTGACGAGGAGTTCCAGCGCAAGTGCTTCGGCAAGGTTGCGGAGTTCAAGAATCGCGGCGGCACGATCCTCTTCGTCTCGCACGACGCGCAGGCCGTCGAACGGCTGTGCGACCGCGCGGTGCTGCTGCGGCAGGGCGAGGTGGCGTTCGACGGCTCGACGCGCGAGGCGATCGCGGCGTACCGGCGCCTGCTCGCTGCGGACGCGAATCCCGAGGAGCGCGAGGCCGGGCTGCGGGAGTGGGGCAGCGGCGAGGCGCGGATCGTGCGCGCCGAGCTGGTCGACGCCGACGGCGAGGTGCGGACGCAGTTCGCCGCCGGCGAGCCCGCAACGGTGCGCCTGCTCGTCGCCGCCGACCCGGGCGTGACGCCGCCGCGCGTCTCGCTCGAGCTGCGCGACGACGGCGGCCTGCTGCTCGCGAGCGCGGCGCAGGAGACGTCCGCGCTCGGGTGGGACGGCGGCGCAGGGGAGCGCGAGCTCCGCTTCCACCTCGACCGCCTGCCGCTCGCGGACGGTCGCTTCCACCTGCGCTTCGCGCTCGCGGACGCCGCGAGCGGGCGGCTCCTGCACACGCTCGACGACGCCGTCCGCTTCTTCGTCTTCCCCTCGGGCGCCTCGACCGGAGCGGTCCTGCTCGACGGCGAGTGGTCGTTGCAGGAGATCGCGGGGGGCGCGCCAATTCCGCGACCGTGAGCTCCCGCGCCTGCCCCGACTGGCCGAAGCTGATGGAGATCGCGCCCGAGCTCCAGTTCCGCCACTACACGCTCGGCGAGGTCCAGCTCCCGCCCGAGGCATTCGTGAAGATCGAGGGCATCTCGCTCGACACGATCGCCGTGTGCTGCGACCTCGACTCGCACGTCTACAACCCGGAGCACACCGACCCGCAGGTCGTCGCGGCGCTCGCCGGCACCCACTGGATCGACGTCGACGAGGTCGCCGGCCACCCGCCGGAATCTCGCTAGGCCCGCCGCAGCACCTCGTCGAGCGGGTGCGTGTTCAGCACGTCCGCCGCCGTCGCCCACCCCCGGCGCGCCGTCGCGACCGCGAGGCGCATGTTGGCGAGCCCGCGGACGGAGTGCGCATCGGTCGAGCACGTGATCCGCACGCCGGCGGCGATCGCCTCGCGCACGAGCTCGGCGCTCAGGTCGATGCGGTCGGGCAGGCCGTTCGTCTCGAGCGCCGTGCCCGTCTCGAGACAGGCCGCGTAGACCGCCTCGAGGTCGACCGCGTTCGGTGGACGGTGGTTGAGGATGCGGCCCTGCGGGTGGGAGATCGAGCGCACCGCCGGGTGCTCGGCGGCCGCGAGCGTCCGCTTCGTCAGCTGGTCGCGAGACTGGCGCTGGCCCGCGTGCACGGACGCCTGCACCCAATCGAGCTCCGCCAGCACGTCGTCCGGCAGGTCGAGCGAGCCGTCCGCGAGGATGTCGCACTCGATCCCGCGCAGCACGCGGAAGGGCGCGAGCCGCTCGTTCGCGGCGGCGATCTCCTCGCCCTGGCGGCGCACGTCGTCGGCGTCGAGCCCCGGGACGACCCGCACGGAGCGCGTGTGGTCGCAGATCGCGAGGTAGGCGTAGCCGAGAGCCCGCGCGGCCTCGGCCATCTCGAGCACGCTCGCCCTGCCGTCCGACCAGGTCGTGTGCACGTGCAGGTCGCCGGCGACGTCGTCCGGCTCGACGAGCGCCGGCGGCGGGCCGGCGTGCGGGTCCTCGCGAAGCTCGGGCGGCAGGTACGGCAGCCCGAGGGCGGCGTAGACGCCGGCCTCGTCCGCCGCGGGCGGCAGCTCGCCGAGCGCCTCGACGTAGCGCTCGCTGCCCGTCGCGCGGACGAGCGCCGTCCCGAAGGCGTTCGGCGGCGCCACCACCAGCTCGACCGGCACGCCCTCCACGGTCACGCCGTGCGCACCCTGCTCCGTCCGCTCGACGAGCGCGACGATCTCGGGCAGCGACCGGAACCGCTCGACGACCGCGTCCGGGTCCTCGGACGGGACGACCACCGCGAGGCGCTCCGAGAGGTCGCGCCACCGGCGGGGGTCGCCGGCGGGCTCGCCGCCGAGGGCGCCGGCGACGTCCTCGACGAGCTGCCGCGCCCGGTTCAGCGGCAGGCCTCGGCGAGGCTGCGGCCGCGGCCGTGCGAGCGCCGCGCGGATCTTCGCCTCGGTCGCCGGGCCGATCCCCGGCGCCGACCGCAGCCGGCCCGCGTCGGCGGCGGCCCGCAGCTCGTCGGCCGTGCGGACGCCGAGCGCGCGGCCGAGGTCGACCAACCGCTGCGGCGACAGGCCGACGAGCCGCGCGAGGCCCACCAGCTCGGGCTGCACCTCGCCCTCCAGCTCGTCGATCTCGGCGAGGCGCCCGGTCTCGACCAGCTCGCGCAGGCGGGACTCGATCGCGGGGCCGACGCCGCGGAGGTCGCGCACGCGTCCCTGCCGCACGAGCTCGGCGACCGGCGCCGGTGTCGCGCGGATCAGCTCCGCCGCGCGCCGGTAGGCGCGGATGCTGTACGCCCCGGCGCCCGCCAGGTCGAGCAGCGACGCGAGCGTCTCGAGCTGGGCCGCCAGGGCGGCGTTGTCGGGACCGCGAGTCACGCGGGTAGTGTCCCCAAGCGATGGCGACCGTCGTCGTCCCCTTCCGAGGCAGCGACCCGAAGCGCCGTCTCGACGCGCTCCCGGAGGCGGCCCGCGGGCGGCTCGCGCGCGCGATGCTCGCCGACGTGCTGGCCGCCGCCCTCGCCGTCGGTCGGGTCCTCGTCGTCGCCCCCGGCCGCCCCGAGCTGCCCGCCGGCGTCGACCACGTCCCCGACCCGCACCACGGGCAGGGCGCCGCCGTGCGCGCTGCGCTCGACCGGGCGGCGGTCGTGGACGCTCCCGCGCCCTTCCTCGTCGTCAACGCCGATCTCCCGTGCGCGACGGCCCGCGACCTGCTCGCGCTGGCAGGCGCCGTTCCCGACGCGGGGATCGCGCTCGCCGTCGCCGCCGACGGGACGACGAACGCGCTCGGGCTCGCCGACGAGCGCCTGTTCCAGCCGCTCTACGGCCCCGGCAGCGCCGCCCGCTACGCCGCGCTCGCGCCGACGCGCGCGGTGGACGCGCCGAATCTGATCGATGACGTCGACACGCTCGACGATCTTCTGCGCCTCGCCGACCGGGTCGGGCCGCAGACGCAGCGGGTGCTGCGGCAGCTGCGCCTCGGGGAGGCGGCGTGAACGTCGTCGTGCTCTCCGGCGGCGTCGGCGGAGCGCGGTTCCTGCGCGGCGTGGTGTCTGTCGTCGATCCAGGCAACGTTTCCATCGTAGGCAACGTGGCGGACGACATCGAGGTGCTCGGCCTGCGCGTCTCGCCGGACCTCGACAGCGTCCTCTACGCGCTCACGGGGCTCGCCGACGAGGAGCGTGGGTGGGGCCGCGCCGACGAGTCGTGGCGCGCCCTCGAGACCGTGGCGCGGCTCGGCGGCGAGTCCTGGTTCAGGCTCGGCGACCGAGACCTCGGGCTGCACCTCGTGCGGACGCAGCTCCTGCGCGAGGGGCGCACGCTGGCCGAGGCGACGCGGGAGATCGCGCGCGCCCTCGGCCTGCGCCCGGCGCTGCTGCCGGCGACGGACGATCCCCTGCGGACCTTCGTCGAGACGCCGGCGGGCACGTTCCCGTTCCAGACGTGGTTCGTCGAGCGCGGTCATCGCGACGAGGTCGACGCCGTGCACTACGCCGGCGCGCCGGAGGCTCGGCCGGCGCCGGGTGTGATCGAGGCGCTCGAGGAAGCCGACACTGTGCTGATCGCGCCCAGCAACCCGTACGTCTCGGTCGGCCCGATCCTCGCCGTCGACGGAGTCCGGAGGGCGCTCGAACGCCGCAGCGTCCCGTGCGTCGCGATCAGCCCGCTCGTCGGCGGGCGTGCGGTCAAGGGCCCCGCCGACCGGATGCTCGAGCGGCTCGCGGGAGGGAGGACCCCGGCGCATGTCGCCTCGTGCTACGCGGGTCTGATCGACGCGCTCGTCGTCGACGAGGCGGACGCCGCGCAGGCGCCCGTGCCGGGCCTGCGGACGGTCGTCACTCGCACCCTGATGACCGATGCCGACGCCGCCCGGAACCTCGCCGCCGCCGCGCTCGACGTCGCGGGTGCGCCCGCGTGAGGATCGCCGTCCTCGGCGGCACCGGCAGCTTCGGCCGCGCGCTCGCGGCCCGGCTCGCCGCCGTCGGCGAGGACGACATCGTGATCGGCTCGCGCGACGCGGAGCGCGCGCGCGGCACGGCGGAGGAGCTCGGCGGCGGTCGCGTCACCGGTGCCGCCAACGCGGACGCCGTACGCGGCGCCGACCTCGCCGTCCTCGCCGTCAAGGCGGATGCCGCGCTCGACACGGCCCGCGACGTCGCCGACGCGCTCGGCGAGACGCCGCTGCTCTCGGTCGCCTCCGCGATCCGGGTCGAGCGCGGCGTCGGCGCGCTTCCGGACCCGGACGCGTCCAGCCTCGCCGAGCGGGTGCAGGCGGCCGTGCGCGCACCCGTCGCCGCAGGCCTGCACTCGATCGCGGCCGCGAACCTCGACGAGGCGGCGCCCGACGAGGACGCGCTCGTCTGCGGGGACGACCCGCGCGCGAAGGAGCTCGCGCTCGCACTCGCGGCGAAGCTCGTGGCCGGCCGTGCGCTCGACGCCGGGCCGCTCGCGAGCGCGCGTGCGCTCGAGGGGCTGACGGCGGTGATCGTCAACCTGAACCGGCGCTACCGCGCCCACGCCGGGCTCCGCGTCACGGGCGTCGAATGATCTCGATCCTCCCCGTTCGCGGCCTGCCCGAGATCCGGGCGGGCGACGACCTCGCGGCGCTGATCCTCGAGCGCACGTCGCTCGAGGACGGTGACGTGGTCGTCGTCGCGCAGAAGGCCGTCTCGAAGGCCGAAGGTCGCGTCGTCCGCATCGACGAGCTCGAGGCGTCCGCCAAGGCGGTCGAGCTCGCGGGCGACGAGCGCGACCCGCGCGAGGTGGAGGCGGTGTTGCGCGAGGCGAAGCGGATCGTCCGCGAGCGCGGTCCCCTCGTGATCGCAGAGACGCGGCACGGGTTCGTCTGCGCGTCAGCCGGCGTCGACCACTCGAACGCACCCGAGCCCGGGACGCTCGTGCTGCTGCCGCTCGACCCCGATGCGAGCGCGAGCGCGATTCGCGACGGCATCCGCGCCCATTCGGGCCGCACGGTCGGCGTCGTCGTCACCGACTCGTTCGGCAGGCCGTTCCGGCAGGGGACGACGGACGTGGCGATCGGCATCGCCGGTATCCCGGCCTTGCTCGACCTGCGGGGGACGACCGACCGCGTCGGCTACGTCCTCCGCTCCACGAGGATCGCGATCGCGGACGAGATCGCCGCGGCGGCGGACCTCGCACGCGGCAAGGCGGAGGGCGTGCCGGTCGTCGTCCTGCGCGGGCTCGCGCTCGAGGGCGACGGGAGCGCGAGCGAGATCGTGATCGAGCGCGAGCTCGACCTCTTCACCTAGAAGCGGCTGCGGGCGGTTAAACCGGCCCTCACACAATCCTTAGACGTTCTCCCCGCGGGCGAGGCGAGCCGTTCCCTACGGTTCCGCGGTCGCGCCGGCGGTTCGCCCGCCGCCAGCCGGCACACCTTTCATGCGGCAAAGGGGGACGACCGTGGGCTACGCGAGGCCTTTCCGCCTGCTCGGGCTGGCGCTCGTCTGTGTGGCGGCCGGCGCCGGCGCGCTGGGCGCCGACGCGTCGAGACCGACGTCGACCACGGGCGCCCTGCGCATCCTCGTCGCGCAGTACCGCGAGCTCACGTGGACCTACGAGCGCGCCGCGCACCTCCCCCGCACCTCCACCACGTACAGCGAACGGCGGAGCAGCGATCCGGCGTACCTCGCGTGGGTCGCGGACCAGTGGGACCGCCGTGCGACAGACGTGCGCGGCCGCGCGCTCGCGCAGGTCGGCGCGCGCGTGCACGAGGCGTTCCCGCGTGCGCCCGGTGCGTCCGCGCCCGTCGGCACCCGCATGCGCTACGCCCGCGGGCTCGCGCTGAGGCTCCGGCGCATCTACCCGGGAACCGTGTCCCGACGGTTCGCGAGCGCCCGCGCCGCCCGGCCGCAGGGGACGCTCTGGCTCTGGCTCAGGCGCGATGCCCAGGCGCTCCTTGCCGTCGCGCGCCACCTCGCCGCCCGGCCCGCGCTGCCGCCGGCGCTGCGCGCCGCCTTCCTCTGCATCCACGGCTTCGAAGGCGCCTGGGACGCGAACACCGGCAACGGCTACTACGGCGGCCTCCAGATGGACCTCGGGTTCCAGCAGAGCTACGGCGCCGACTTCGAGCGGCGCTGGGGCACGGCCGACCGCTGGCCGCCCTGGGCGCAACTCGAGGTGGCGGCACGCGCGTACCGCGCCGGGCGCGGCTTCTGGCCGTGGCCGAGCACGGCCCGCTTCTGCGGCCTCCTCTGAGGAAAGCCGCACGTCCCTGTAACAAGGGTCTCAAGCGGCGGTCCCGCCGCGCCGATGACGGGTTCGATGGTGCGGCAGACGGCTGCGGTCCGTGCGCCTGCGTCGGGCACTCCTGGCGCGGACGCCGACGCACGCCCGGAGACGCTGGCGGAGTCGTACCGCCGCCTGGCTGAGGTCTTCCACCACGTCCTCTCCGAGCAGAGCCTCGACGCCCTGCTCGAGCGGATCGGCAGCACGCTCGCCGACCTGATCCCGTACGAGGCGCTCCACGTCTACGAGGCGGACGAGGACCGCCGCGAGCTGGTGCCGGTGCTCGCGCGGTCGCAGGCGTACGAGGAGGAGATCATGCGGGACCGGCGCCGCTTCGGCGAGGGCCTGACCGGCTGGGCGGTCGAGCACCGCCGGCCCGTGTGGACGAACCACGCCCACCTCGACCCGCGCGTGTCCGTCGTGCCGGGGACGCCGGTCGAGCCGGAGGCGATGATCGTCGTGCCGCTGATCGCGCGCGGCACGCTCAAGGGCGCGCTGAACATCTACCGCATCGGGGAGGACGCGGCATTCCTCGAGCACGAGTTCGAGCTCGCGAAGTCGTTCGGCGACGCGGCGGCGCTCGCGCTCGACAACGCGCAGATCCGCGCGCGACTCGAGCACCTCGCGCAGACCGACTCGCTGACGGGGCTCTACAACCACCGCTACTTCCACGAGCGGCTCCGCGCCGAGCTGACGCGCGCCTCGCGCTCGCACGACGCGTGCGCCGTGCTCATGTTCGACCTCGACGACTTCAAGCGCGTCAACGACGTGTACGGGCACGGCGCCGGCGACCAGCTGCTGATCCAGGTCGCCCGACTCGCGCGCGACGCCGTCCGCGCGTCCGACGTCGTCTGCCGGATCGGCGGCGAGGAGTTCGGGGTGATCATGCCCTCGTGCGACGCCGGCGACGCGCTCGGGCTCGCCGCGCGCCTGACCGACACCCTGCGGAGGGTCGAGTTCGAGCCCGCCGGCCGAGTGACGGTGTCGATCGGCGTCGCGCAGGGTCCGCGGCACGCGATGAACCCCCGCGAGCTCGTCGCCTGCGCCGAGGCGGCGATGATGACCGCGAAGGCGCGCGGGAAGAACCAGAGCGTCGTCTACGACGACGGCGGCGGTACCGAGCGGCCGGAGGCGTCAGCCGGCCGCGACGTGCGCTCGATCGCGCACCTGAAGATGCTCCAGTCGCTCGCCGGGAAGCTGAACCGGCTGAACGACGTGCGCCAGATCGGCGAGACGATCTCGAAGGAGCTGCGGCTCCTGATCGACTACCACAACTGCCGCGTGATGCTGCGCGACGGCGACGAGCTCCGCCCGATCAGCTTCGTCGGCGACTTCGAGCAGCGCGCGGGCGCGGGGCCGCTCGAGGCGTTCGCAACCCCGGTCGGGGTCGGCATCACCGGGCGCGTCGTCGAGACGGGCGAGTCGCTGCTCGTGCCGAACGCGCTCGAGTGCGAGTTCGCGGTCCGTATCCCCGGCACCGAGGAGCTGGAGGAGTCGCTCGCGGTCGTCCCGCTCCGCTACGGCTCGCGTGTCACCGGCGCGATCGTGATCTCCAAGCTCGGCCTGAACCAGTTCGACGACGACGACGTGCGCCTGCTCGAGGTGCTCGCGGGCCAGGCGTCCGTGGCGCTCGAGAACGCGCGCCTCTACGAGCGGCAGCGCCGCGAGGCGGAGAGCGCGAAGGCGCTGCTGGCGTTCGCGGACGAGGTGTCGCGCGCCTCGTCGTTCGAGGAAGTGTGCGCGCAGACCGTCTCGGCCGCTGCCGCGCTGTTCGGCGCGGCGCGCGTCTCGCTGTGGCTCGACGACCTCTGCGCCGCGAGCGTCGGCGCGCCGCTCGCCGAGGGTCTCGAGGCGGCGCTGATCGAGGGCGACGGCGTCCGCGGCCGGATCGTGCTCGACCTGCCCGACGAGACGGAGGAGCTCCGCCGGCTGCTCGCCGCGTTCTCGTACCAGGCCTCGACGGCGCTCCAGAAGGCCCGCCTGTACTGGAAGCAGCACGAGGCGGCGGAGATCGCGAACGCGCTGCTCGAGGCCAGCCGGGAGCTGGCGACCGCCGAGACGCCCGACGAGGTGCTCGGCCGCAGCGTCGAGGTGACGGCGCGCGTGCTCGGCACCGAGCGGGCCGCGCTCTGGATCGAGGAGGAGGCCGAGCCGCGCGACCTCGTCGCCCGGGCGGCGGTCGGCTACGGCGTGCACGACCCGACCGCCCGTCGCCGCTTCCCGCGCCCGCTGGCGCACGAGTGGCTCGAGCGGAACGAGCCGTTCGTGCTCGAGCCGGAGCAGGTCGCGCAATTCGACGGCGTCGCCCCGGACGGGGTCGCGCGCTTCGTCGTCGCGCCGCTGCGCCTGGAGGGCAATCGTGTCGGCGCCCTGACGGCGACGATCGGCGACCGCACGCTCGACGACCGGCAGCTGCGCCTGCTCGCCGGCCTCGCGCACCAGGCGAAGCTGGCGATCGAGAGCGCAGAGCACTACGAGGAGCTCGAACGAACCTTCGTCTCGACCGTCGAGTCGCTCGCGAACGCGCTGGAGGCGAACGACGAGTACACGTCGTCGCACGCGCGCTGGATCACCGACATGGCGCTGCTCGTCGGCCGCCAGCTCCAGCTCGACCGCGACGCGCTGAAGCGGCTCGAGCTCGGTGCCCTCTTCCACGACATCGGCAAGATCGGGATCCCGTCCGAGATCCTGCGCAAGC